>NZ_JBEYFC010000019.1:0-37745 GCF_040634175.1 Streptomyces sp. NPDC007162 | reverse complement strand
TCCTGCGCGCCGGCCCGCCCGCCGTCCGGCTCGGCCGCTGCCCCGCCGGCTGCCGGATCGCCGGCCGGCGGGGCTTCCCCGTCGCGCACGCCCTCCCCTCCTTCGGGCGCCCGGTCCGGCTCAGTGGTGGCCGGGGCCCCGGCGGCGGGCTCCGGGGGCTGCGGAGGTTCCGGCACGGGAGTCTCCGCTGGCTGGTCGCTCATGCCGGCCGCCTTCCCTTCCCGTTCCCGTCCCGCAGTTCCGCGTGCTCGTTGTAGACGGGGTCGTAGCCGACCGCGCTGCGGGTGATCTTCGCGTTGGCGAAGGCTCCGTCCGTCTCGCGCTTCCGCTCGGTCCCGCGCTCCTTGTCGCGCTTCTTTCCGGGCTTCTTCTCCGGTGTCCTCGCCGCCTTCTTCGCCGCCTTCTTCGCGGGCACGTACTCCTGGACGACGTCGATGAGGGTGCTGAGGTCGTGGTGCGCGTAGCCCTCGCGCAGGGGCTGGACCTGCCGGTCGGCGAGACCTACGAGGGCCGGCGGGAGTTTCTTCGCCTTGGGGAGTTCCGAGTCGAGCAGTACCGGAATGACGACCTTGTGCAGTGCGAGGGCGGTCGCGATCTCGTCGTGGACGTAGTCCTTCGGCACGTCGAGCCTGCGCATTCCGGTCTCCTCGTCGCGAATGTCGAGCCAGTGAGGTCCGATCAGGGAGAGGAAAACGATGCACGACTCGAGTTCCCGACGGAGATGGTCGGGAAAATCCGTTCCCGGCCGCATGGACCGGCGGTCCCTGAACACGTTTTCCTCGCCGAAGACGTCGACGAGCCGTTCGTCGACGAGTTCAGGGGCTCGCCCACCGTCACCCGTCCTGTAGTTGATGAAGATTTTCGCCATCGGGTGACTCCTCACTAGTGGTGCGCAGAGCACTTACGCCTGCCGACGGCAGAGCGGACAACACGCTTGTTTCTGGCGAGATTTTCAGCCTGGGAAGGGTGGGTCAATGCGTTTCCCCGGCCCATTGCCCGGGGAAACGGAACACCCGTCCGGGGGCGGAGAAGAAGCGGGACAGCAGGCGGCAGCGCGTTTCCCGCAGGACCACCGCACGGAACAGTGAGTCACCGTTCCGTTTCGACCGGTGACGGACAAGGGCGGAACCGGCCAGGGATGCCCCGCCCGGGAGGAGGGCGCGGTGGTCAGCCGTCCGTGACGTGCAGGGCCTCCGCGATACGGCCGGCGGCGAGCCGGGCGTCGGGGTCGCGCGGCCAGCGGTTGAGCCGGCGCCCCAGCCGCTGGAGATCGGCGCGGATCGTGGCCGAGTCGACCACCGAGACCGAGGACGTCACCGCCTCGACCACGGCACAGGCGGGTTTCAGTTCGCCGGCCTCGGCGAGGGCCAGCGCGAGCCGCGCCGCGTACCGGGCCCTCGCCCTGCGGGCCCGGGTCGGGACGGCGTCGAGGCTGCCCTCCAGACGGCCCACCGCCTCGGCCGTACGCCCGAGGTCGTGCAGGCACCAGCCCGTGACGAAGTCGGCGAGTCCGGCGAGGTGCATGCTGCCGATCACCGGTTCGGCGCCCGCGGCCGACGGATCCGCCCCGGCGCCTCGGGACGCCTGGGTCATGAGGGCGGCGGCCCGGTCCAGGGCCCGGAAGCACGCGGCGTCCTCCCCCAGCAGAGCGTGTCCCTGTGCCCGGCGCTGCGCGGCGAGGCCCCGTATACGGCTGCTGTGCGACCGCTCCTCGGCGATGCGCGCGTACTCCACGGTGGCCCGGCCGTCCATCCGGTACAGCGCGACATCGGCCCGCCGCACCAGGGTGTAGGCGGCGAACTCGGTGTCACCGCCCGCGTCGGCCAGGGCCACGGCGCGGTCGGTCCACCACAGGGCGGCCTTCTCGTCACCGGCCTCCTGCGTCATCCACCCGGTGTACTCGGCGTACCGGGCGGCCAGCCGCAGGGCCGCCTCCCGGTCGGCTCCGTGCGAGGCACCGGCGGCGAGGCCGCGCAACGCGTTCATCGCCGTGACGAGGATCTGGGTGACGACCACGGGACCGAAGGACTGCCCCAGGTTGCGGCACTCGGCGAACAGGGACGAGAAGTGGGTGAGCGCCTGCCTGCATTCGACGTCGAACACCGAGGAGGACGCCAGCCGCCAGGACATCGCCCCCGGCGTCACCGAGGAATCGGCGAGCGCCTTCTCGTCGTAGGCGACGAAGTCGTTTCCGTGGTCGACCGACAGCCGGAGCACCCACGGCATCGACCACTCGGTCGGCGCTTCGGGTGCGGCGAGTCCCGGGCGGTCCCGCGTCGGAAGCAAGGCGGTCAGTTCGCCGTCCGCCTTCAGGGCCCGGTCGCACGCACGAGCGAAATCCGGACTGGGATTCTTGTATCCCCGTTCGACCTTGCTCAAATGCGCTTTCGAATAACTGATGAGCCGAGCAAGATCATCGAGCGACCGACCGGATGCGACGCGGCGTTTGCGTAACTCGGTGCCAAAAGAAATCGCCTGCACCATGCCCCCCTTCGGGAGCGGAAGTTCAAGACAGACTCCCGCATCCCCGCAGTAATACTCACCTTTTATCCAATGACCGATGGCTGAAACACAGGGGGCCCGGCGGAATCATGACGTTCCGGCCCGGTCGCCCAGGGCAGCGCGAGTCCGTCCCGATGGCGACGGGGCAGGAGGTGCAGATGCAGATGGAATACCGACTGTGTGGCAAGTGTGCCGCGTGAGGTAATGATGTTGCACGCACCGAATTCGGCCGCCAGTTCGGCGGCACGGCGCATGGTGGTCGCCGACACGGCCGGATCCACCCCGACGTCGGCGACATGCGTCTTGGGAATGACCAGCGTGTGGCCCGCGGTGACCGCGGACAGCGGCACGATGGCCAGGGAGTCCGGCCACTGCCGGACCACTCGGGCCGGAGCACGGCCGGCCACGATGGCGCAGAACGGGCAGCCCTCGGACGACGCCGCCCGGCCGGTCTCCAGGAGTCTGCCGCCGGGGACGTCGTTCGCTTCTGTCGTCACGTTCTGCTTCCTCGGCTTCCGCGTCGTACCTGGAGCCCGGCTGATCTCCGGCCACGCCGCAAGACATACCCGGGGCGCACCCGGCCGAACAGACGGCCGTGCCGCGCTCGCGGAAGTGGGAGAGGCTTGGGGCGCACCGGGCGTTGGGTACCGGCGTCACTGGGTCTATCGTCGGAATCACGAGGCCAGGGCGAGGAGGACGGTCGGTGATGCCGCAGGATGAGGCCGTGATCGGCTGCACGGGGAAGGTTCTCATCGGAACGCGTGGTTCCGGTGGCCCCGGTGAAGTCCTGGTACGGGTCCGGGGCGGTTCGGAGACGTTCCTCGCCTGGTCGGAGGAGCCCCTGCCCGTGGGTGCGACCGTGCTCGTGATCGAATCACGGGGATGCCGAGAGGTCGGCGTCATCGAGTGGGTGGATCCATTGGACGCGCTCGGCGGGGACACCGCCGAGGCCGGCTGAGGAGTAACAGGAATGTTCGGATACCGCGTTCCCGCTCCCGACGAGGCGATGTTGATCTCGGGGGGCAGGCGGGGACTGGGGGGCGCGCCGTTCCGAGTGGTCACGGGGCACGGGAAGTTCGTGCTGCCGGTCTTCAGGAAGGTCCGGTTCCTGACCCTGTCCATGTGCGAGTCCGAGGTCACCGAGACCTGTGTGACCAGACAGGGCATCGCGCTGCACGTCCGCGCGGTCATCGCCTTCAAGGTCGGCAACGACCACGAGAGCATCATCAACGCGGGCCAGCGCTTCCTGTCCGACCAGGAGCAGATGTCGGTGCTGACCGGCCGCATCTTCGCCGGGCACCTGCGCGCCATCATCGGCTCGATGACCGTCGAGGAGATCGTCACCGAGCGGCAGAAGCTCGCCGCGGAGGTGCTGGACACCTCGAAGACGGAGATGGCGAAGATCGGCCTGATCGTCGACTCCCTGCAGATCCAGTCCATCGACGACGGCGACACCGGCTACATCGACGCCATGTCCGCGCCGCACAAGGCCGCCATCCAGCGGCAGGCGCAGATCGCCCAGGCGCAGGCCACCCAGGCCGCGGTCGAGGCGGAGCAGGCGGCGGCCCGCAAGCAGGCCGAGTACGCCCGCCAGACCGCCGTCGTCAAGGCCGAGTACTCGGCCGAGGTGGACCGCGCCCAGGCGCAGGCCGGGCAGGCCGGGCCGCTGGCGCAGGCGCATGCCCAGCAGGAGGTGCTCGCCGCCCAGACCGAGCTGGCCCAGCGCCAGGCCAAGCTGCGCCAGCAGCAGCTGGTCGCCGAGGTGGTGAAGCCCGCCGAGGCCGAGGCCGAGCGGGTGAGGATCCTCGCGGCGGCCGAGGCGCAGCGGATGAAGATCCAGGCGGAGGCCGCGGCGTCGTACGACCGGGTCGCCCTCGACCGGATGCTGATCGACCAGCTCCCGCAGATCGTGAAGGAGGCCGCGGGCGGTCTCGCCGGCGCCAACGTCAACGTCCTCAACGGCGCGGACGGGCTCGGCGAGATCGCCGCCGGCCTCGTCTCCCAGGGCCTGACGATCCTCGACTCGGTGCGGCAGAACCTGGGCGGCCCGGACTCCGACGGCCACCGGTCCGAGGACGGCAAGGGCAGCGGCGTGCTGCAACTGCCCGGCGGCAAGGGGAAGAAGTCGGACGACGGCCCGGTGGACGTCGACTGAAGCCCGGCTGGGAGGGGCCGCCCGGCCGTCGCTGTCAGCGGTGGCGGGCCGGTCCCGTGGCCCGGTACTCCGAGGCGAGCAGGCCGTAGCAAAGGTCGTCGGTCCACTCCCCCTTCATCCAGGTGCTCTGGAGGAGGTGGCCCTCACGGCGGAAGCCGACGCGCTCCAGGAGGTTCGCGGAGCGGACGTTGCGTGCGTCGCAGGCGGCCGAGACGCGGTGCAGTCCCTCCTCCAGGAGCAGGAACTCCACCACCCGGGTCACCGCCTCGGTGGCGTACCCGCGCCCCTGGAACGCCGGGTCGAACGTGAAGCCCAGTTCGGCCTGGCGCCCGTCCTCGTCACGGCGCACCCCGACATCGCCGATCAGCCCCGGTGTGTCCCGCAGTCGGACGGCGTACTGGAACCAGCCCGGGGCCCGGGGGTCTCCCGCCGAGAACCGGGCCACGAGCCGTTCGGCCTCCGCCGCCGGTACCGGCGCCACCCAGGACTGATACCGGCTCACGTCCGGATCCGACCGGTACGCCGCCAGCGCCGGCGCGTCCTGCGGCCCGAACCTCCGCAACAGCAGCCTCGCCGTCTCCATGCCCGCGCTCCCTCGCTGTTCCTCCGCCAGATTCACCCCGTGAACCACCCTCTGAGCCACCGTCTGATCCACCGCCTGGTTCGCTGTCTGATCCACCGGCCTCATCTCGTCACCTCCCGAGTCCGTCAAGTCCGTTCCGTGGGCGTCGTCGACAGCAAGGCTCGCAGGGGGGGCCGAGGTGTGGGGGCCGGGGTCGTCATGATCCAGATCTTCACCCAGGCCGGCCGCTCGACCGAGGTGAAGCAGAAGCTGTACGGCGCGATCGCCGCGTCGCCGGCGGAGGTCGGTGTCGCCGGGGAGGACGTGTTCATCGGCTACGTCGAGAACACCGCGGCCGACTGGTCCTTCGGCTTCGGCCGCGCCCAGTACGTCGAGGGCGAACTGGGCATCCCCGGCGCGGCGGCCTGAGCCGACCGGGCCTCGCTTTCTTTGCACACTCCTGACGCCCGGGGCCGCATCCGGGCGGGCTTGGCCGGTGTCGTTGTACTTGCCGGATTCTTGTCCGGGTCACGTCGAGAACGGAGTGTGCCCATGGACGGCGCCGTTGTAGGGGTCGTACTGGTGGTCGCGGCGGTACTGCTCGTGCTGCGCAGCGGGATGCGGGTGGTCAACCAGGTCGAGCGCGGGGTCGTGTTCCGGTGGGGCAAGGCGCTGCCGGGGTACCGGCAGCCGGGCGTCACCTTCCTCATCCCCTTCGCCGACCGGATGCGCAAGATGAACGTCCAGGTCGTCACCATGCCGGTGCCCACGCAGGAGGGCATCACCAAGGACAACGTGTCGGTGAAGGTGGACGCCGTCGTCTACTTCCGGGTGACCGACCCGGTGCGCGCGGCCATCGAGGTGCAGGACTACATCTTCGCCGTCGGCCAGGTCGCCCAGTCCTCGCTGCGTTCCATCATCGGCAAGAGCGACCTGGACGACCTGCTGACCGACCGGGAACGGCTGCACGAGGGGCTGGCCCTGATGATCGACAGCCCGGCCGCGGCGTGGGGCGTCCACATCGACCGCGTCGAGATCAAGGACGTACAGCTGCCGGAGTCGCTGAAGCGGTCCATGTCCCGGCAGGCCGAGGCCGAACGGGAGCGGCGGGCCCGGGTCATCACGGCGGACGGCGAGTTCCAGGCCGCGCAGCAGCTCGCCAACGCCTCCCGGATCATGTCCGACACCCCCGAGGCGATGCAGCTGCGGCTGCTGCAGACCGTCGTCGAGGTCGCCGCCGAGAAGAACTCCACGCTGGTGATGCCCTTCCCGGTCGAGTTGCTGCGCTACTTCGACCGGGCGGCCAAGCGGCTCGGCCAGGAGGTCGAGAAGAACGACCGGGAGGCGGCCGTGCCGGACGAGGCGGACGGGCGGGCCGCGCTCAGGACGGGGATCGAACAGATCGCCGCCGTCGCCGACAAGTTCGCCCCGGCCACGGAGGTCGCGGCCGCGGAAACCCCGGCCGCGATCACGTCCGCGGAGACCACGGCCGCGGACACCACAGCCGGGGAGATCACGGCCCCGAGGGAGCCGGCACCGGAGCAGTCCGGTGCTGCCGAGCGGCCGTAGCCAGCAGCAGCGTCACGGCGAGCGACGCGCCCGCCACCAGTGTCATCGCGTCGGCGGGCGAGGTGAGTTGAGCCACCGAGCCCGCCAGCGTGGCGGCCACGCCCTGCATGGTCAGCATGCCTGCCGAGTGCAACCCGAGGGCGTGGCCGCTGAGTTCGTCCGGCGTCAGTTTCATCAGCCGCTCCTGCTGGACCAGGCTCGCGCCGAAGCCGACGGAGGCGACGGCGGCGCAGCCCGCGGCGAGCGCCGGCGCCGGATGCAGGAAGAAGACCAGGTAGGGGGTGGCCAGGAGCAGCAGGAGCGGGGTCGCGAGACGGGTGCGGACGGCGGGCGGGAGCAGCCGGCCGACGGTCAGGTCACCGGCCAGCATGCCGAGGGCCGCGCAGGCGAAGAGGGTGCCGGCCGACTTCGGGGCGTACGACACGTACAGCGACTCGCAGCCGACCACCAGGCCGTTGGGCAGCCACAGGCCCAGATAGGTGAGCCGGCGCGGACGGGACGACCACAGCAGGGCGTTGGTGCGCCAGGTCGCCGCGACGGAGGGGCGGCCCGCGGCACGGGGTGGGCGGGCGCTCAGGCCGAGGCGGACCACGACGGCGGCCGTCAGGTAGAGGGCGGCGGCGAGCAGCAGGCAGGTGCGCGGGGAGACGGTGGCGAGCAGCGCGCCGCCGGTGGCGTAACCGGCGATCTGCACCAGCCCGCTCATCATGTTGAACAGCGAACGCCCCGGCAGGTAGCCGTCCTTGGTGAGGATCTCGTTCAGCAGCCCCCAGCGGACCCCACCGCCCAGCGCGGCGACCAGGCCGAGCAGCAGGACGCCGGCGAGCAGCACGGCGGGCGCAAGACCGGGCAGCGCCATGGCCGCGGTGGCGACGGCGAAGGTGAGGGAGATCGCCGCGAGGGTGGTGCGGGGCGGCAGCCGGTCGGCGCCGGAGAGCAGGAAGGTCGCGCCGAGCACCTGGGCGAGCGAGGGGCCGAACATGCTGAGCGCGGAGAGCAGCGGGGAGCCGGTGCTGCGGTAGACGAGCGTGCCGAGGGCGAGGCCGCCGACGGTGCTGCCGGCGTTGTGGGCGGCGGAGCCGAGGAAGAGAGGGGTGAACTCGGCGGTGCGGAACAGGGATCGGTAACCGGTGGGTGGAGTGGGCATGGTCGGGAGTCTCGGGGGAGGCTGAAGCGGGCGTTATTGTTTCTCGTGAGCGCGAAAGGTTCCCGGTGCCCACGGGGCCGCCGCGAGCGGCTCCGACACCGGGGAGACCTCCATGGGCTGGTGGGAGCTGAACGCGGACACGCTCGCCCGCAGCCGGTTCGTGCTGTCGCCGCTCGCCGAGACCTTCGCGAGCCTCAGGCTGCTGCATGTGCGCGAGCCCGCCCACCCGGGCGAGCGGCGCTGGCTGGACGCGTATCTGCCCGCGTACCGGGCGCGGCTCGCCGCCGACCCCGTCACCGCGCTGCTCGTCCGGGCCGGGCTCGGCCGGGAGTGGATCGCCGACTTCCTCACCCCCGCACCGCGCGACGGGGAGAGTGCGCAGGCGGGTATCGCGCGGGTGGGGGCGGCCCCTGCGGACGCCGCCCGCGCACACCTGCGGGTCTCCCTCGGCGGCCCCCTCCCCGCCGCCCTGGACCGCGACGACCTGCCCGGCCGCGCCGCGGAGTTGCTGACGTGGGTGTGGGAGACGGGCGTACGGCCCGACTGGGACCGTCGGCGGCGGATCCTGGAGGCGGACGTGGTGGCCAGGACCGCGCAGGTCAGCCGGGGCGGCTGGGCCGAGGTGCTGGACTCGCTGCGGCCGGGCCGGACCCGCTGGCTGGGCTCCAACCGGCTCCAGGTCAATCTGCACGAGTATCCGCCGCGCGCGATCTCCGGCGCGGATCTCCTGCTGGTCCCGGTCACGCCGAAGTCCGGTTGGGTGTCCTGGGAGGAGCCGGACCGTTACGCCCTGGTCTACTCCTGTGCCGGTGCCCTCGCCGACCCCACCGCGCAGCAGGTCCCGGCCGCCCTGACGGCGCTGCTGGGGGCCGCCCGTGCCGGGGTGCTGGTGCTGCTGGGCGCGCCGATGAGCACGACCCAGCTGACCGCGGTGACCGGGCAGGGGCTGGGTTCGGTCGGCCGGCATCTGAAGGTGCTGCTGGACGCGGGGCTGGTGGAGCGGCGGCGGGCCGGGCGGTCGGTGCTGTACTCGCGGACGGTGGCGGGTGACGCGGTCGTCGAGGCCGGGAACCGGTCCGGCGACCGGTGCCGGACCTGACGGAGCCGGTGCGGTGGAAGCGGTGCTTGAACGCCCGCTTCACTGGTTGATGATGGAAGCCGGTCCGCCCCGTCGGCGTACCGGCTCACCTCGAAGGAGATCTGATGACGACTGCTGAGAACAACGGGTCCGTGCTCGACGTGGAGATCGGTGCGCTGCAGGGCGGTTCCGCCGACCTGAGCCGCTATGCCGGCCAGGCCGTGCTCATTGTCAACGTGGCCTCCAAGTGCGGTCTGACCCCGCAGTACGGCGGCCTGGAGAAGCTCCAGGAGCAGTACGCGGCGCAGGGCTTCACCGTGCTCGGGGTGCCCTGCAACCAGTTCATGGGCCAGGAGCCGGGCAGCGCCGAGGAGATCGCGGAGTTCTGCTCGGCGACGTACGGCGTGACCTTCCCGATGACCGAGAAGGTCGAGGTGAACGGGGAGGGTCGGCATCCGCTCTACGACCGCCTGGTCGGGTTCGCCGACGGCGAGGGGCACACCGGGGACATCCGGTGGAACTTCGAGAAGTTCCTGATCGGCCGCGACGGCCAGGTCGCCGCCCGGTTCTCGCCGCAGACCGAGCCGGGGTCGGCGGAGGTGGTGGCGGCGGTGGAGGCCGCCCTCGCCTGACCCCGGGTTGACCTTGCCCCTGGGGCAGGGACGAGCCTCCTGGTCGCCGGGCGGAACCGATCCGCCCGGTGACGGAGGATGCGGCCGCGAAGGACGTGGAGGACGCCGTGGACGAGGAACTGCTCACGATCGGCGCGTTCGCGGCGCGCTCCCGGCTCTCGGCGAAGGCCCTGCGGCTGTACGACCGGCTCGGGCTGCTGGCCCCGGCGCACGTCGACGAGGCGACCGGCTACCGCTACTACCGCGCCGGCCAGGTCGAGCGCGCCCGGCTGGTGGCGCTGCTGCGTCGGCTGGACATGCCGCTGGCCGGGATCGCCGAGGTGGTGGCGGCGCCGGACGGGGACACGGCCGCCGGGCTGCTGGCCGCCTACTGGGCGGACGTGGAGCAGCGGATCGCCGGGCAGCGGACCCTTGCCGCCTACCTCCGTGGACAGCTTTCCGGGAGGAGTTCACAGATGGGTGAGTCGTTCGCGGTGGAGACGACGGAGGTGCCCGCGCAGGTGGTGATCACCGAGACGCGGCACACGCTGGCGGACGAGCTGCCGGCCTGGATCGGCGCCTCGCTGGGGCGCCTTGAGGCGGCGGCACGTGAGTGCGGGGGTGTGACCGGGTCGCCGTTCGTCGTGTACCACGCGGAGGTGTCCCTGGAGAGCGACGGCCCGGCCCAGGCCTGTGTCCCGGTGGCGGACGAGGCGGCGGCCCGGGCGTGGGCGGAGCGGCACGGGCGGGCCTGGGAGACGGAGGTGCGCGTCGAGCCGGCGCGTACGCTGGCGTACACCCGGATCCGCAAGGCACAGGTGGCCAATCCGCAGATCATGGCGGCCTTCGAGGCGGTGGAGCGGTGGGTCGCCGGGCAGGACGGGTGGTCGTACGACGGCCCGTGCCGGGAGGTCTACTTCGCGGACTGGGACGCGGCGGGGCCGGAGGACCCGGTGTGCGACGTCGCCTTCCCGGTCCGCCGTTCGGACGACTGACAGCCGACGGCTGACGGGCACAAGCCGAGCCCCCTCGGCAAGGACGGCGAACTGGTCGAGAGGGCTCTGTGCGTGACGCCTGTGCAGTTGTCGTAGCCGGATGCGTGAGCGGTGGGTCAGGGAATGCCCCCCTACGCCTTGACCGAGGCCACGAAGGTGTTCCAGGCGGTGGCCGGGAACGCGAGGACCGGGCCCTCCTCGACCTTGGAGTCGCGTACGGCGAGTCCTGCGGTCGTCGGCGACTTGACCTCGACGCACGCCCCGTTCCCTGCGGAATAGGAGGACTTCGTCCACGTCTCCGTGGCGCCCTGAAGCAGTGCCATGTCCACTCCTGTAGCGAGTTGCTGTGGTGCTTGCTGTAGTGCGATTCACGCCAACCTTTCTGACCGGTTGGCGTGATCGACGCTACTAGGCAACTTCCCCACCTGGAGTACCCGTTCACTCGACCGGATGGCATATTCCACTGGAGACTTCCGCTGGAGCGTGTCCTCCGTGTACTATCCGGCGCTCACAGCTTGAGAGAGCTCAACGGGCGTACTCCTTGGCCGCGTCGGCGATGATCTGCCGGGACTGCTCGACGTTCAGCGACTGCGCGCGCAGGTGCTCGTACATCACGGCGTACTTCTGCACGTCGTGGGCCTTCTCCAGGTACAGGTCGCTGGTGACGCCCTCCAGGTAGACGACGCTGGAGTCGGCGGTGTCGGCGAACTCCAGGATCGCGTACTGGCCGGTGACGCCGGGATGGGCGCCGCACTCGAAGGGCAGCACCTGGACGGTGATGTGCGGCCGCTGGGACATCTCGATGAGGTACTCCAACTGCTCGCGCATCACCAGCCTGTTGCCGACCAGGCGGCGCAGCGCGGCCTCGTCGAGGACCACCCAGAGCCGAAGGGGGTTGTTCTCCGCGGTGATACGTTCCTGTCGGCGCATCCGGACCTGGACCCGCTTCTCGATGTCGGCGGCGGAGGTCTCCGGCAACGCGCCCTGCACCAGGGCCTCGGCGTACGCCCTGGTCTGCAACAGGCCCGTGACCAACTGGGGTTCGTACACCCGCAGCGACTCCGCGTCCGTCTCCAGGCCGATGTAGACGCTGTACGGGATGTCGCCGAACGCGTGCCACCAGCCCTGCTGCCGCGAATCCCTGGCCATCTCCATCAGGGACTCGACGACCCGCTGGTCCTCGACCTCGTACACCCCGCACAGGTCGCGGACGTCACGCTGGCTGATGCTCCGGCGCCCGTTCTCCAGCCGGCTGATCTTCGACTGGGAGACGAGCAGCCGCTCGGCGACTTCCTCCGCCGTCATGCCCTTGAGCTCACGGAGCCTGCGCAGCTCCTGGCCCAGCCGGCGCCGCCTGACGGTGGGATTGACATTGGACGCCACGGGACGTGCACCTCCGGCTGCCTGCCTGTAACTACCACTTTGCGTATCTGCTGTTGAGCAGACTGCCACCAAGGTGCTTCCTACCGCTGGGAAACACCGGATATGCGGCGCGTACGCGTCAGTTCGGGCACGTTCCGGATGCTCCGGGCCCGGGCCACGGAGACGGCCGAGCGGGACGGCGTGGCACGCACTGCCGCGTGTGCCACGCCGCCCCGCTCGGACCAGCGGCTCCCGAACCGGGTCTCAGGGGTGCTGCGTCGGTGCTGAGTTGCTGCCAGTTGCCGCCTGTCGCTCAGTGCACCACGGCGCGTGCCATCGCGCCTCGGCGCGGCTGCATCGGAACACCGCGTGCGGGTTCCGGCGCACCGGGCCTGGGGCCCGGACCGGCCGGAGCCGGCGCCTGGTTGCGGCGTGGCTGAGCGCCCGCGCCGTTCTGCACGTCCATGACGGCGTGGGCCACGAGCCCGCCCATCGGGTCGTGCCGGATCAGATCCCGCAGCCTGGAACGAGAGGACCGCCCCTCGTTGCCCGGATACAGGTGCTTGCCGAGGCCGACCGCGTGGGCCAGGGCGGCGAGCGCCGCGGTCCGCGGGTCCGGCGGTACGCCGGTGCGGATCGCCGAGTCCAGCCGGCCACGGATCTCCCGGGTGACGGCGTTGTCCGTCGCCTGGTAGCGAGTGGTCGGCAGCACCCCGCACATCTGGCCCGCTACGGCGGCGACCATGCCGCACCGTTCGAGATGCGAGAGGTAGACCTGACGGAGCCCCAGGCGGGGTCCGCCGATCCAGTGCACAGCCCGCACGGGAGCGCCACGCCTTCGCAGCAACTCCAACGCGCAGTCCAAAGTCGGATCTCCAGTCGGCCGTGGCTGCACCACGGCGATACGATCCCCGTCTGGGGCTATCCGTCCGGCCAGCGCCAGCTCCACTAGCTGTGCTCCGGCCAGACCGAGGTCGAGCGACTGCGGCTGCGCAGTGGTACCCGTGGCCGGGTCCAGTGCCAGCAGCAGAAGCTCCTCCGGAAGTGTTCTGCGGCTCCTGCCCATCCATGCCTCCCCGCGTGGATGAATGACAGGGTGACCCCTCTCACATTGGTCTGTCGAGGGTGCGTGACCGGTTCGTAAGGGAACCGGTAGGTATGTCGTTCTCGTCTACGCCAGGGGTTAAGCCCGCACACAGGACACTGGTACATGGTTCGGACAGCGCACGGAGACGTGCGAAGCGTGGAGGAGGCATCGGTGGCGGGCGAGTCCCCCGACAGGTCGAAGCAGCGCGAGTCGTCGGCAGAACCGACGTCGGGGAGCGCGGATTCGGTTCCCGAAGCACGCGATCCGCGGCTGGCGGTGGCCGCCGCGAAGGAGACGGCCGGCGGTGTGGACACCGCCACCCGGGTCTTCTCGGTACGGGACCCGAAGCCGGTCGGCGAGGACGACACGAAGCTCCGCGAGGCGGTGGCGGCGTGGGTGCGCACCTCCGACGAGGACCCGGAGGGGCCGGAGGCGGCCACGGAGCCCGCGGAGGGCGCTGAGCGCCCCCAGGGGGACCGGGAGGCCCCGGGAGCCCCCGGGACCCCGGAGAACGCCGCCGACACCCCCGGCACGGCGCCTGAGGCAACGGCCCCCCCGAAGGACACGGCTGCGCCGGAGGCGGAGCCCGAGGACGCCGAGCCGGAGGACACCCGCCCGGACGGCAAGCCCGAGGCCGACCCCGAGGACGCCAAGCCCGAGGACGCCACGGCGACTTCGCCTGCCGACCCGGAGGACGCGAACCCCGACCCCGGCACGCAGACGGACACCGACCCCGAGGACGCGAAGCCCGAAGCCGCCACGGCGACTTCGCCTGCCGACCCGGAGGACGCGAACCCCGACCCCGGCACGCAGACGGACACCGACCCCGAGGACGCCAAGCCCGAAGCCACGGACCAGGCGGACGCCGAGCCCGAGAACGCGGACCCCGAGGACCGGCCCTCGGCAGACACCGCACCCGAAGCCCCCCAGCCCAAGGGCGACTCCAAGGCCCCGGCCGAACCCGCCGACGCCAAGCCCGACCCCGGCACGCAGACGGACACCGAGCCCGAGGACGCCAAGCCCGAAGCCGACACCGCGCCCGAAGGCGCCGAGTCCGAAGGAGGCGAGGCCAAGGGCGAGTTCACGGCCCCGGTCGAGCCCGAGGACGCCGAGCCGGTGGCCACGGCCGAGCCGGAGGACACCCGCCCGGACGGCAGGCCCGAGGCGCAGCCGGAGGCCGACCCCGAGGACGCCAAACCCGAGGACGCCACGGCGACTTCGCCTGCCGACCCGGAGGACGCGAACCCCGACCCCGGCACGCAGACGGACACCGACCCCGAGGACGCCAAGCCCGAAGCCACGGACCAGGCGGACGCCGAGCCCGAGAACGCGGACCCCGACGACCGGCCCAAGACCGACACCGAGCCCGACGACCGGCCCAAGGCCGAGGCCGGGGTCGAGGGGCGGTCCGAGGTCGGTGTTGCTGACAACGATGGCCGGGGTCAGGGGGAGGGCGTGGATCAGCCCACCACCACGCTCAAGGCCCCGCGCCCGCAGCAGGTCGACCAGCCCACCACCATGCTCAAGCTGGGCGGCGCCGCCAAACCCAGGACCCCCGAGGCGGAAGCCGAGCGCACCAGCAAGTTCGTCGCCCTCAAGTCGGACATAAAGCCGGGTTCGACGTCGGCGGGCAAGCCGGAGAGCAAGCCGGAGGCCGAGCCGGACAGCGGCCCGGAGGACAGGCCCGAGACCGCGTCCACCACCCGTACCTCCGTCATCCCCCAGGTCGGCCCCGAGCGCACCACCCAGCAGCCGCTCCCCCCGAAGCCCCCGCTGGACCTGCTCGCCGAGCTGACCAACACGCCCCGGCCGCCGGAGACCCCGGTCAGGACCGCCGTGCGCCGGGTCAAGATCTGGACGCCCCTGGTCATCGTCCTGCTGATCGTCTTTGCGGTCGCACAGACCCTGCGCCCGCTCCCCCAGCCCACCCTCGACCTCTCCGCGAAGGACACGTACACCTTCGACGGCGGCAAGGTGGACATCCCCTGGCCGGCCGACGGACAGGCCGCCCTCGACGTGCAGGGCATCGGCTCCTTCGGCTCCTCCGGTGATCAGAAGCCGGTGCCGATCGCGAGCGTCGCCAAGGTGATGACCGCGTACATCATCCTGCGCGACCACCCCCTGAAGAGCGGCGCGGCGGGCCCGAAGATAAAGATCGACCAGGCCGCCCAGGACCAGGCGAACGCCGGCCAGGAGTCCACCGTCGACGTGACGGCGGGCGACTCGATCACCCAGCGCGAGGCCCTGGAGTCCATCCTGATCGCCTCGGCGAACAACGTCGCCCGGCTGCTCGCCCGCTGGGACGCCGGCTCCGAGAAGTCGTTCGTGTCGAAGATGAACGCCACGGCGAAGAAGCTCGGCATGACCAACACGACGTACACCGACCCGTCGGGCCTCACGAACTCCACGGTGTCCACCGCCGTGGACCAGGTGAAGCTGGCGAAGGCGGCGATGGCGAGCGAGCCCGCGTTCCGCGAGGTCGCCGCGATGATGTCGTACGACGACTACAAGGGTGTCAACCACGGCAACTGGAACCAGCTGGTCGGCCAGAACAACGTGGTCGGGATCAAGACCGGCACCACCACCTCCGCGCTCGGCAACCTGGTCTTCGCCGCGAAGAAGGACGTGAACGGCGAGACCCGCACGGTCATCGGCGCGGTGATCCGGCAGCCGGCCAACGCGAGCAACGACAACAGCATCCTCAAGGCAGCCCTGAACGCCGGTGACCGGCTGATCCGGGCGGCCCAGGGCGCCCTCAAGTCGGCGACGATCTACAAGAAGGGCGATGTCGTCGGCTACGTGGACGACCGTCTGGGCGGCCGTACCCCGGTGGTGGCGACCAAGGACGTCACCGCCGTCGGCTGGTCGGGGCTGAAGGTGAAGCTGACGTTCGCCGCCGACGACGTCCCGCACACCGCGAAGGCGGGCACCCAGGTCGGCACCCTCACCGTGGGTGACGGTTCCGGTTCCGCCGTCCAGGTCCCGGTCGCCCTGGAGAAGGATCTCGCGGAGCCCGGGTTCGCCGCCAGGCTGACCCGCCTCGGCTGACCCATAACCGGCATTCCGTCACCGCACCCCGCTGATGGCGGCCCACCCCAGGGCCCCGCGGCGGGGTGCGTGCTAGCGTCGCGAATCGGGGCAGGTCGCCGGACGCCGTGACGCGGCCGCGAACTGGACGGGAAGCGGCCGTCAACACCGTGGAACACGGCCGAGAACAGAAGACGGGACACGGGGAGTGCCTTCAGGTGGCCACAGCGGAGCCGACACGCGCCGACAACGCCGATCCGGGTCCGGTATCCGGCCGGCGAATAGCCCAGACCTCGGCGGGCCCGGGCGTCACAGCCGACCGGGCCGGTACGGAAAGTAACAGCCGCACCGCCCGGCTGCTGCGCGCCGCCGAACCGCTGCGCCGGCGGCTGCTGAGCCACCCGGTGCTCTCGATGACCGTCATCGCCGGGATCCTGCACGTCATCTGGTTCTTCACGTTCGCGAACAGTGGCGGGGACCTGGCGGCGCAGGACGCGTGGGCCGAGTTCGTCGGCCGGCACCCGGACTCGGCGTACAACCTCGCCTGGTACGGCGGTATGCACCCGGTGTCGTACAGCGTGGTGTCGCCGTACCTGATGTCGGTACTGGGCGTCCGTACCACGATGATGATCGCGGGCACGGCCTCGGCCGGTCTGCTGACCCTGCTCCTGATCCGCAGCCGGGCGGTACGCAACCCGCTGTGGGCGGCGTCCGCCGGGGTCTTCGCGTTGATCTGCAACGCGATCTCCGGGCGGGTCACCTTCGGTCTGGGCACGGCGTTCGCGCTGGGCGCGGTGGGCGCGGTGTTCTGCTGGCCGTACCGCTGGCGCCACAAGCGGTGGGCGAAGGCACTGGTCGCGGCGCCGCTGGCCGCGCTCGCCACCATGTCGTCCCCGGTCGCCGGGCTCTTCGTAGGCCTGGTCGCGGTCGCGCTGTTCCTGCAGAAGCGGCGGCCGGGTGCCTGGGCGCTCGGTCTGGCGCCCGCGGCCGTGGTGGCGGTGTCCGCCTGGCTGTTCCCGTTCTCCGGCACCCAGCCCATGACCATCGGCTCCGTGATCCTGCCCCTCTCCTACGGCCTGCTGTGCCTGTTCCTCGTCCCCAAGGAGTGGAAGACGGTCCGGCTGACGGCGGCCGTGTACAGCCTCGGGGTGGTGCTGGTGTGGCTGGTCAGCTCGCAGATCGGCTCGAACATCTCGCGGCTGCCGATGCTGTTCGCCGGTGCGACCCTGATCGCCGCCCTCCCGTACACGGTCCCGCGCTCGCGCACGTACTACGTCACCGTCCTCGCCTTCCTCGGTTTCGTGGGCTGGATCGGCTTCAAGTCGGTCGACGACATCATCCACACGACCCCGGCCGCGTCCTGGGCCCGTGAGCTCGCCCCGCTGGTCCACCAGCTCCAGCAGGTCGGCGCCGAGAAGGGCCGCGTCGAGGTGGTCCCGGCCCGCTCCCACCGGGAGGCGTCCGCGCTCGCGCCGTACGTCAACCTGGCCCGCGGCTGGAACCGGCAGGCCGACATGGAGCGCAACCCGCTCTTCTACGACGACACCCTCAACTCCGCGAACTACCACGAGTGGCTCCAGCGGTGGGCCGTGCACTTCGTGGTCCTGCCGAAGGGCGAACCGGACGGTGACGGCGGCGAGCGGGAACGTGCGCTGGTGCAGCGCGGGATGCCGTACCTGAAGCAGATCTGGGGCGACGCGAACTGGCAGCTGTTCAAGGTGACCGACCCGGTCCCGCTGGCCGAGCCCGACGCGGTGGTGGACAGTGCCGAGCAGGGCGAGCTGACCATCGAGGTCCACAAGGCCGGCCGGATCCTGATCCGGATCCCGTACTCGCCGTGGCTGAGCATCGTGGACGCCAAGGGCAAGAGCCTGCAGGCGCCGCAGGAGACCCAGGCGTCCAAGCACCGGGCCGAGGGCACCCCGAAGACGTACGACAACGTCAACGGCTGCCTCGCGGAGACCGCCGAGGACGCGAAGGGCGACAAGTGGACGATGCTGCTGGCGCCGAAGGCGGGGACGTACCGCCTGGCGGCGCCGTACCAGCTGCCCCGCGGCACACCGTGCCCCGACGAACTGAAGTGACCGCCGCCCGGCCCGCCCGCCGAGCCGACCGCGGCTGCTCCCCGCAGCCGTCCGGGCCCGGGACCGTCGGTCGACCCGCCCCGGCGGTACCCGGTCGCCCCGGGGAGCAGGCCCGATGGGCCCGGCTACCGAGCTGACCGCAACCGGTCCACGTACCGGTCCGTGCCGGGGACCGTCGGTATGAACGGGGCGGCGAACTGCACGGTGCCCAGTTCCGTGGCGGCCACCTCGGTGTCCAGGCCCGTGAAGTGCTCCTCCCACACGTCCCTGGGGTCGGCCTCCAGGAACCACAGCAGGGTCAGCCGGGTGTCCACCCCCTCCACCTGCTTCACGTACGTCATCCGGTCGCCGGGGAGCGGGGTCGGCCGGAAGACGGTCACCATGGCGCTCGGCGAACCCGCCAGCCGCTTCGGCAGGTGCCGGCCGCGCAGCCACTCCAGCAGTTCGGCCCGTTGCTCGGGTGTCCCGCTGTCCACGACCTCCAGCACCAGCCCCGCGTAGGGGTGGTCGAGGGCGTGGAAGTCGCGCGGTCCGGCGGCGCCGTCGCGGTACACGGTCGCCTCGTGGTCCTGGAACGCCGTGAACACGTGGGTGCGGTCCTGGTAGACCCGGCCGTCCCGGTTCAGCCGTTTGTTGATGCCGACCGTCCACTTCATGTGGTCGGCGTAGCGGCCGTCGGTGACCCAGTAGGTGGAGAGGTAGCAGCCGGCGGTCACGGGCTGGGCGACGGCCGACTTCTCGGGGTAGCGCAGGAGCTGGAGGTCGCGGGTGGCGACCCAGCGGCGGCCGGCGTACATCCAGGGCATGGCCATGGCGCCCGCGTAGTAGTGGTCGTCCTCGTACCAGCGGTTGTACGCGTACTCGTGCCCGGGGTGCGGCTCGACCATGGTGATGAGGGCGTGGCCGGGGCGGACGCCGTACGGCCCGACGGCGGCGAGTTCGGCGTAGACGTCACTGCGGGTGTCGTCGCTCATGCGGTTCCCCTTTCCGGTGGTCGCCCATACTCTGACGCTCCGTCAGATAAAGCGCCAGGGTTCAGGAGGCTTCCATGTCGCTGCTCACGGGCAAGACCGTCGTCGTCTCGGGAGTCGGCGCCGGGCTCGGGCACCAGGTCGCGGCGGCCGTCGTACGGGACGGCGGGAACGCGGTGCTGGGTGCGCGGACCGAGGCGAACCTCGCGAAGAGCGCGGCCGGAATCGATCCGGAGGGCGCCAGGACCGCGTACCGGGCCACCGACATCACCGACGAGGCGCAGTGCGAGGCGCTGGCCGCGCTGGCGCGGGAGCGGTTCGGCGGGATCGACGCGGTGGTGCACGTGGCCGCCTGGGACTCCTACTTCGGCGGGGTCGAGGACGCGGACTTCGCGACCTGGGCCTCGGTCATCGACGTGAACCTGCTGGGCAGCCTGCGGATGACCCGGGCCTGCCTGCCGGGGCTCAAGGAGCGGGGCGGGGCGGTCGTGTTCGTCGGGACGCAGTCGGCGGTCGCCGCGCCCTCACAGGTGCGGCAGGCCGCGTACGCCGCCTCCAAGGGCGCGCTGACCAGCGCGATGTACTCGCTGGCGCGCGAGCTGGGGCCGTACCGGATCCGGGTCAACACGGTGCTGCCGGGCTGGATGTGGGGGCCGCCGGTGCAGGCGTACGTGCAGTTCACGGCACATACGGAGGGGGTGCCCGAGGACGAGGTGCTGGGGCGGCTGACCGAACGGATGGCGCTGCCGGAGCTGGCGACGGACGGGGACGTGGCGGACGCGGCGGTGTTCCTGGCCTCGGACCGGGCGCGGGCCGTCACGGGACAGTCGCTGCTGGTCAACGCGGGGGAGCTGATGCGCTGAGGTCTGTTTCCAGCCAATCCAGGTGTTCATGTACATAAACCAAGGTCAGCTAACCGAACGATTTTACTCCCCTTTGACCCTACGCCCGCTTGTCGTGCCCGCGTAAACGAACCCACGATGAGCGGGCACTTCGCGGCCTTCCCCGTCCTCGCTCCGCTTATGCGAAGTGCCAGCCTGCTGAGCGGAGTTCACAAGGCGGACCCTGGAAGGGGGGCGCATGAACGGGCTCGACTGGGCCGTGCTCATCGGCTACTTCGGCGTGATGGTCGCGATCGGCGTCTGGTCGCACAAACGGGTGGACGACGTCAGCGACTTCTTCACGGCCGGCGGGAAGATGCCCTGGTGGCTGTCCGGCATCTCGCACCACATGTCGGGCTACAGCGCGGTGATGTTCACCGGCTACGCGGGCATCGCCTACACCTACGGCGTGACGTCGTTCGTCACCTGGTCCTTCCCGATCGCGCTCGGCGTCGCGATCGGATCCAAGCTCTTCGCCCCGCGCGTCAACCGCCTCCGCTCCCGGCTCCGCGTGGCGTCCCCGCTCGAATACCTGAAGAACCGCTACGACCTGAAGACCCAGCAGGCCCTCGCCTGGTCCGGGATGCTGCTGAAGATCGTGGACGTGGCCGCGAAGTGGGCGGCCATCGCGACGCTGCTGTCCGTCTTCACCGGCGTCACCCTGAACCAGGGCATCCTCATCACCGGCGCGATCACCGCCGTCTACTGCACGATCGGCGGCCTGTGGGCGGACGCCCTGACCGAACTCGGCCAGTTCGTCATCCAGTTGCTGGCCGGGATCTCGATGTTCGTCGCGGTCGTACTGAAGCTGAACGACAGGAACATCGGCTTCTTCGACGCCTGGAACCAGCCCGCCCTGCACGGCCACGGCAAGGGGCTGGTCGGGCCGTACGGGACCGTCTTCCTGCTCGCCTTCCTCTTCATCAAGCTCTTCGAGTACAACGGCGGCATGCTCAACCAGGCCCAGCGCTACATGGCCACCGGCAGCCCCCGGGAGGCCGAGCGCGGCGCCCGGCTCTCCGCCGCGCTGTGGCTGGTCTGGCCGCTGGTGCTGTTCTTCCCCATGTGGATGTCACCGCTGCTGGTCCACGCCAAGAAGCCGGACGGCTCCGACTCCTACGGCCTGATGACCGAACAGCTGCTGCCGCACGGCCTGTTGGGCCTGGTCATCGTCGGGTTCTTCTCGCACACGATGGCCATGTGCTCCTCCGACGCCAACGCCATCGCGGCGGTGTTCACCCGGGACGCGGCGCCGGTGCTGTCCCGGCGGGCCCGGGAGTGGGGCCCGCGCACCGGGCTGATCGCGGCCCGGGTGACCACGGTGGTCTTCCTCGGTCTGTCGATGACGGTGGCGACCCAGGTCAACTCCCCCGCCTTCAAGGACATCATCACGATCGTCATCAAGTGGGTGGCGGGCCTGATGGGCCCGATCGCGATCCCGATGATGCTCGGTCTGCTCCGCCCCTTCCGCCGCTCCGGCCCGACGGCCGCGCTCACCAGCTGGGCGGCGGGCCTGCTGGCCTTCTGGCTGGTCAACTACCCGATCAACTGGAACGTCGACGGCGGGGTCCCCCTCCAGTACCAGGTGTCGGTCCCGCTGGCCGTCTCCCTGGTCCTGTACATCCTCATCGGCTACCTGAAGCCGGAGGACACCCCGGAACGCCTGGCGATCATCGAGAACGTCAACACGGACGACGACGGCGCGGCGGCGGTACCGGTCCCGGCCCAGGCCGGCGGAGAGGCGACCGTCGCTCCACCATCGTGATTAATCACCCCATATAACTGGTGCGTCGTGACGGGTTGTCGCACCGGCGATCCCTACCGTGGCTGACCTCGCACGGACCACGGAAGGAGTGGGTGTGAAGGCTCGCTTCGGGGTGAGAAGGAGAACGGCGCTCGCGGTCACGGCGGTGGCCGCGATCGTCGTTTCCGCAGTCCCGGTTCCGGCCACCGCCGACGCGGCGGGGCAGCCGGGCAGCCCGGACCACTGGGGCGTCATCACCCGGGACACGATCGGCTCTCCCGTCGCCGACCTGCGGCCCGGCCCGTTCGGCTCGTTCGGCCTGCCGGAGGCGGCCGCGCGACCGCCCTACGGACGGGGCAGCCTCGGCATCTCGGTGGCGGACCGCGCCACCTCCCTCACCCCGCCCAGCGAGGCCGTCCACTTCGGCAACGAGACCGACTTCTACGGCATCCCGGTGCCGGGTCTGCGCCAGGTCGGCTTCCACGTCTTCCAGACCGGCGAGAACATCTCCTACGGCGGCCCCGGGAACATGCCGAACATCAGGTTCGAGATCGACCCGAACCTCGCCGCGGCCCGCGCCACCACCTACTCCTCGATGGTGTGGAACCCGCCGCCCTCCCCGGTGGTGGACCAGTGGAGCCCCTACCTCGACGCCACCAGGACCGGCACCTGGTACCTCACCGGCAGCGCGGGCGCCGCGGCCAGGTGCTCCGTGGACCACCCGTGCGGCTTCCGCGCCCTGCTCGCCGCACTGAACGACGGCGGCGCCCAACCGGTCGTCTACACCGCCGGGGTGAGCAAGGGCCGCGACTACATGTGGAACGGGGCCGTCGACGGCCTGCGCATCAACGACGTCGTCTACGACTTCGAGCCCGACGGGGTCCAGGCCCGCCGCGCCGGCTGAGCGGGGCCCTTCGGGCGAAACGGCTAGCGCGGGTAGCGCGCGAGCCATCCCGGGGCCGCTCCGGCCGGGCTGTGCAGGGCGGGGCCCTGGGTCATCTCCATCGCGAAGTCGTCGGCGAGTTCGAGGATCGTGGGGCGGCCCTCCAACTCGGCCACCCAGGACGGCGGCAGAGCCGTCTCGCCGTGCAGGGCGCCGAGGAGGCCGCCGGTGAGGGCGCCCGCGACGGCGGAGGGCCCGGCCTGGTTGACGGCGAGGCACAGCCCGTGCCGTACGTCCTCGCCGACGAGCGCGCAGTACACGGCGGCGGCGAGCATCCCGTCGGCCGCCCCGTCCCCGGTGAGCTCCTCGACCCGCGCCGGGGACGGCATCCCCTGCCGTACGGCGCCGAGCGCGTGCTGCAACGCGTCCGACACGGGCTGGTGTCCCGGCCGGACGGCGAGCAGCGCGAGGGTCCGCTGGACGGCCCCGTCGAGCGAGTCGCCCCGCGCCAGCGCGTGCACGATCACCGCGTACGCGCCCGCCGACAGACAGGCGGTGGGATGCCCGTGCGTCTGCGCCGAACACTCCACGGCCAGTTGTACGACGAGTTGCGGCTCCCACCCCACCAGCAGCCCGAACGGCGCGGACCTGGCGACCGCCTCCGGCCCCATGTCCTCCGGGTTCTTGGGCTCCTCCAGCGTCCCCATCCGCTCGTCCCCCAGCCCGAGCAGCAACGACCGCGTGGGATCCCGTCGGGCGTACAGCCACTCCTCCCGGGCCAGCCACCCGTCGTCCTCCCGCCGCTCGTCGGGCCCCCAGTCGCGCTGCGTGGCTGCCCACCGCAGATACGCCCGGTGCAGGTCGGTCGGCGGATGCCAGGCGCCGGTGTCCCGCCGCACCTGGGCCCTTATCAACCCGTCCACGGTGAAGAGGGTGAGCTGCGTGTGGTGCGTGACCGTCCCGCGCCGCCCGTACCCGGCCCCGAGATCGACGATCCCCTCGGGTCCGTACGCCCCCCGGATCTCCTCCAGCGTCAGCCCGTCCACCGGCCCGCCGAGCGCGTCCCCGACGGCGGCTCCCAGCAGCGTCCCCCGCACCCTGCTCCGGAAGTCCTGCTGTTCCCCACGCCCCCAGACGGCACCCGACGTCGCACTCACCATGACCTCCTCACGGGCACCGTCCGTACATACGAGCGCTGAGCACTGTAATCGACCGGGAACGGTCTCTTCAGGGGCCGGTTGGGTATGCGAGGTGTGGGTTGTGTGCGCCCGGCTGACCGGGTTTCGACCGGGTCGGGAGGGGCGGTGGGCGGTGCGCCGCGCCCCGTCCGCGCAGCACCGGTCACGTCCTGTCCGCCGCCGTCATCCAGGAGTGGGTCCGCCGCGTACCCGGTCCCGGGCCTCCCGTGCCCAGGTGAAGTCGGGGGCCAGGGCGACGGCCCGGTCCAGGTCGGCCGACGCCTGCTCGGTGCGGCCCAGTTCGTGGAGAGCCACGCCGCGGCCTGCCAGGGCGGACGGGTAGTCGGGCAGCAGGGTGACGGCCCGGGTGAGTTCGGCGACCGCGTCCGTGAAGCGGCCCGCGCGCCGGTAGGCGTCGCCCCGCTCAGAGGCGATCCAGGGTGAGTCGGGGGCGCGCCGGACCGCCTCGTCGAGGTCGGCGAACGCCTCCGCCCACTCGTCCCGCGCGCCGCGCAGCCGTCCCCTGCGCACCCGCGCCCACAGGTGCCCCGCGTCGATGCCCAGCGCGCGGTCGAAGTCGGCGAGGGCCGCGTCGTCCTGCTCCAGTGCGTGCCGGCACACGCCCCGCGAGGCGAGGGTGCTCGCGTCGGCCGGATCCAGGGCGACCGCCCGGTCCAGGTCGGCCACGGCCTCCGTGAAGCGGCCGGCCAGCCGGAGGGTCTCGCCCCGGGCGGCGATGAACAGCGCGGTGTCGGGAGCGAGGCCGTCCGCGCGGTCCAGGGCGGCGAGGGCCCCGGTCAGATCGTCCAGGGCCCGGCAGCACAGGGCGCGACCGTAGTGGGCCGTCGGCCGCTCCGGGTCCAGTGCGATCGCCAGGTCGTACTCGGCCAGGGAGCGGTCGATCTCACCGGCGTTCCACAGGTCCCGGCCCCGGACCACATGCGCCAGCGCCCGACCGCCACCGTCCAGTCCGGGCCGGGCGAGGAGCAGGTCCATGGCGCCGCTCACCCCGTCGGCGAGGGCCTCGGTCAGGCGGCGTCCCCAGTCCCGCACGGCCGGGGCGTCGGCGGCGGTGCCCGCTTCCAGCAGGGTCGCCGCCCAGCGGCGGCCGACCGCCGGGTCCGCGGCACAGGCCGGCAGGAAGGTGTCGAGCGCTCCCGCCAGTGCGGTCCCCGGCCGGGCGCACAGGCGGTGGTACGTCTCCTCCAGCAGCAGTGCGCGCCACGGCTCGTGGTCCCATTCCGCGCCGGGGCCGAGCCCGTTCGCCGCCTCCGCGCGCCAGCCGCCGTAGGCCTCGGCGAGTGCCTCGTGGTCGCGGGTCCAGTCCCGTGGGGAGCGTCGCCGCCGCAGGCGGAGCATCGCGTCGCGGACCAGGTCGTGGTAGGTCAGCCGGTCGGGCCGCTCGGTCACGAACGGCAGGCCGCGCAGCCAGCCGAAGAGCGCGTCGGCCTCCTCGGCGGGGCAGTCGACGGCCGCCCGGAACACGTCGAGGTCGAGGCGCCGGGGCAGCGCGCAGGCGAGCGCCACGGACCGGCGGGCGGGATCCGGCTCCCACTTCAGGAAGCGTTCCACGGCGGTGGCGCTGGGGTCTCCCACGTCGTCCGGGTCGGTGGGGCGCTGTGCGGCGAGGGCGGTGACGAGTACGGGGAGGCCGCCGCTGAGCCGCAGCACCTCCGCGACCACCGGTTCGTCCCGTACGCCCTTGTCCGCGAGCAGCCCCCGCGCCTCCGCCTCCGTGAACGGGCGCAGCGGGACGTCGGTCATGAAGTCGGCGAAACCGCCCCAGCGGGCCGTGTCGAACGAGTGCTGGCCGGAGGTGACCACGACGACGCCGGCGGGGAGGGCGCCGTACCGGTCGGTGGTCATCACGTCGTGCAGCCAGGGGTCGAGGAACGGGCCGGTGCGCTCGTAGGTGTCGAGGAAGAGGACGATCCAGGGGGCGGTGTCGGCCGCCGCGGTCAGTTCCGTCAGCAGTACGGGGGTCAGCACCCGCTCGGGGGACAGGACCAGTTGGGCGTCCTCCTGGCTGCGGAAGCGGGCCCGGATCCGGTCGGCTCCCTGGGCGAGGAGGTCGGTGTCGAGGGCCGCGGCGAAGGCGCCGGCCACCGGGACCATCCCCAGGCCCACCTGGGCCGCCCGTGCCACGGCCAGGCTGCCCGCCGACGGCCCCTGTCCGTCCTGCGGTCCGTCCATCGCCAGGGCGGCCGCCGCCTCGTGCCGCCACTCCCGGTGCGCGGCCAGCAGCCGGTCCAGTTCCCTGAACCGGTGTCCCTGGGCGCCGAACTGTCGCGCCATCGCCGCCATCGCCTCGGGCACGCTGTCCGCGCCTTCGTCGACGTAGGCGGTCAGCGCCCCGGCCTCCCGGGCGAGCTGCTGCAACTCCCGTACCAGGAAGGTCTTTCCGACGCCCGCGTCGCCGTGCACATGGAACAGGAACCGGTGCCGCTCGTCCTCGGGCGGCAGTTCGAGGTTCCGCCGGAACGCGGCCCGCTCCTCGGCCCGCCCGACGAATCCGGCCCTGCGCCGCCGCCCGATCAGCTCCTGCACCGACAACCGCGCCGACCCCATCCGCACCCCACCCCCGCAGCAGATCCCACCCCAAGTCTGGCAGAGGGCGACAAGGTGTAATCGGCCGGAGCAGGGAAAGGACCGTGTCATGTCCACCTCCCACGCGCCCCGTGCGCTTTCGCTTGCCGCCGCCGTGCTCACCGGCACGGTCGCGCTCTACATCGCCCTCGTCGCCTTCGGGAACATCACCGACTTCGGCACCAACCAGGCCTTCGTCCAGCATGTCCTGGCCATGGACACCACGTTCAAGGACGACGACCTGATGTGGCGGGCCATCACGGACAAGGGGCTCGAGAACACCGCCTACGTCGCCATCATCGTGTGGGAGACGCTGGCCGCGCTCGTGCTGACCGCCGGGACCGTGCTGTGGTTCCGGCGCGACGACGGCCGCGCGCGGCGCGTCTCCACCTACGGTCTGCTGATGCTCGTCCTGCTCTTCGGCGCCGGGTTCATCGGGATCGGCGGCGAGTGGTTCTCCATGTGGCAGTCCAAGACCTGGAACGGCCTGGACGCCGCGACCCGGGTCCTGGTGCTGACCGGGCTCGCACTCGTCGTCGTCCAGCTGTCGGGCCGGTCGGCCCCGGAGGACTGAGCCGGCCTACTTCACCACCGTCACCTTGGTGTCCGGTTCCGTGCCGAAGGTCCACAGGGCCGCGCCGTCCGGCTTGCGCATGCGGATGCCGCTGGTCTGCTTGCCGGCCGCAGGGGGCGGCGAGGCGCCGTCGACCGCGTTGGAGAAGGCGACCGACAGGCCGGACTTCGCGGCGAAGTAGAGGATGTGCTCGATCTGGACGCCGTCCGAGCCGGTCGTGGACGCCAGGGTCTTGGAGATCGTGTAGGTGCCGGGGTCGGGACTCACCGTCCCCGGCCACACCGTGAACGTACGGGTCGCCTTGTCGCTCGCGTCGACCAGCCACACCCGCTTGTCGCCCAGTGAGTAGACGACCCGGCGGCCGGTGCCGGAGGCCGCGGGGACGTCGGGGGCCTTCGCCGGGGCCGGGGACGCGGAGGGGCGGGCGCCCGCCGACGCGCTCGCCGACGGCCGGACCGCCGCGGCCGTGGGGTGCGGCCCCTTGTCGGCCTGCACGGCGAGGAAGGCGACGGCCACCGTCGCCCCCGCCGTCAGTCCGGTGACCGTGACCCAGGAGGGCAGTAGGGCAGCCACGGGTACGCATCTCCTCCGCTATGAGGCCCCCTGTACAGACGACAGAGGTCGGATCATCGTACCGGGCCGCACCCGGGCACCCGGCCGCTCAGTCCAGCACCGGCAGCAGCTCCGGCAGGTGCCCGTCGGACGCCTCCGCCGCCCGCTGCCGCTCCTCGGACACCTCGCCGTACAGCGTCGTACGCGGCCGCGCCGGACGGCCCGCCGCCTGCGCCACGGCGACCAGGTCGCGTACCGACTTGTACGAGCCGTACGACGACCCCGCCATCCGCGAGATCGTCTCCTCCATGAGGGTGCCGCCCAGGTCGTTGGCGCCCGAGCGGAGCATCTCCGCCGCCCCTTCCGTGCCCAGTTTCACCCAGCTCGTCTGGATGTTCGGGATGTGCGGGTGCAGGAGGAGACGGGCCATCGCCGTCACCGCGCGGTTGTCCCGCATGGTCGGGCCGGGGCGGGAGATGCCCGCCAGGTAGACCGGGGCGTTGGTGTGGATGAAGGGCAGGGTGACGAACTCCGTGAAGCCGCCGGTCCGCTGCTGGATGCCGGCCAGGGTGCGCAGGTGTCCGAGCCAGTGCCGGGGCTGGTCGACGTGGCCGTACATCATCGTGGAGGAGGACCGGATGCCCACCTCGTGGGCCGTGGTGACGACCTCGATCCAGGTGGCGGTGGGCAGCTTGCCCTTCGTCAGCACCCAGCGGACCTCGTCGTCCAGGATCTCGGCGGCCGTGCCGGGGATGGTGTCCAGGCCCGCCTCCTTCGCCGCCGTCAGCCACTCGCGGATCGACAGGCCGGTGCGGGTCGCGCCGTTCACCACCTCCATCGGCGAGAAGGCGTGCACGTGCATGCCGGGGACCCGCTCCTTCACCGCCTTCGCGATGTCGAAGTACGCCGTGCCGGGCAGGTCGGGGTGGATGCCGCCCTGCATGCAGACCTCCACCGCGCCGACGTCCCACGCCTGCTGTGCCCGGTCGGCGACCTGGTCGAGGGAGAGCGTGTACGCGTCGGCGTCGGTGCGGCGCTGGGCGAAGGCGCAGAACCGGCAGCCGGTGTAGCAGACGTTGGTGAAGTTGATGTTGCGGGTGACGATGTACGTCACGTCGTCGCCGACGGCCGACTTCCGCACGTCGTCGGCGATCCTCGTCAGCGCGTCCAGCGCCGGGCCGTCCGCGTGGAGGAGGGCGAGGGCCTCGGCGTCCGTGAGCTTCGTCGGATCGTCGGCGGCGGTGGCCAGGGCCCCGCGGACGTCGGTGTCGATGCGCTCCGGTGCCATGCCGGGGGCCGCCGCCTCGCGCAGGGCGCCCCAGTCGCCGTACACCTCGTCGAAGTCGTCGCGGCGGTCGGCCGTACGGCCCTCGGTGTCGATGGCGGTGTGCAGGTCGGTGCGGCCGGTGGCCACGAAGACCTCCTCCGGCTCCTGCCACGGGCGGCCCTCGACCACCGCGTCGGCGACCGCGAGACCCGTGGCCGGGTCCGCCAGGGCCGCGATGTGCGGGCGCAGCCGCGGGTCCAGCCAGGGCTCGCCGCGGCGGACGAACTCCGGGTACACGCACAGGCGTTCACGCAGTTCGAAACCGGCGGCCGCCGACTTCGCCGCCAGTTCCTCGATCTGCGGCCAGGGGCGTTCGGGGTTGACGTGGTCGATGGTGAGCGGGCTCACGCCGCCCCAGTCGTCGATGCCGGCGGCGATCAGGCGCTCGTACTCGCCGGCGACGAGGTTGGGCGGCGCCTGGATGTTGCCGGAGGGGCCCATCACCAGCCGCGCCACCGCCACCGCCGCGACCAGTTCGTCCAGCTCGGCGTCCGGCATGCCGCGCATCGCCGTGTCCGGCTTGGCCCGGAAGTTCTGGATGATCAGTTCCTGCACGCCGTGGTACGACCGGGCCACGCGGCGCAGCGCGAACAGGGACTCGGCGCGCTCCTCGTACGTCTCGCCGATGCCGATCAGGATGCCCGAGGTGAAGGGGACGGAGGAGCGGCCCGCGTCCTCCAGGACCCGCAGGCGGACGGCGGGCTCCTTGTCCGGGGAGCCGTGGTGCGGGCCGCCCGGCTCCGACCACAGCCGGGTCGCGGTCGTCTCCAGCATCATCCCCATCGACGGGGCGACCGGCTTGAGGCGCTGGAAGTCCGTCCAGGACATCACCCCGGGGTTGAGGTGGGGCAGCAGCCCGGTCTCCTCCAGGATCCGGACGGAGATGGCGCGGACGTAGGCGATGGTGTCGTCGTAACCGTGCGCGTCGAGCCACTCGCGCGCCTCCGGCCAGCGGTCCTCGGGCTTGTCGCCGAGGGTGATCAGGGCTTCCTTGCAGCCGAGGGCCGCGCCCTTGCGGGCGACGTCCAGGACCTCGTCGGGGGACATGAACATCCCGTGCCCGGCCCGGCGGAGCTTGCCGGGGACGGTGACGAACGTGCAGTAGTGGCACTTGTCACGGCACAGGCGGGTGAGGGGGATGAAGACGCTCTTCGAGTAGGTGATGACGCCGGGGCGGCCCGCCGCCTCGAGGCCCGCGTCCCGGACCCGGGCGGCGGAGGCGGCGAGGTCGGTCAGGGCCTCGCCGCGCGCCTGGAGGAGTACGGCGGCCTCGGCGACGTCGAGGGCGACGCCGTCCCGGGCGCGTTTGAGGGCGCGACGCATGGAGTTCTCGGTGGGGCCGGTACCGCCGGGGCGGTCGGTGGGGCCGGTTCCGGAGGTCGCGGAAGTCGTCATTGTTCGAGCATACGTAGCGGCTCCACGGGTTCAGGGGGGCCGGGGGTGTGCACCCCCTACGGCGCCCACCGCGCGGGGCGCGTCCCAGGAGCGTCCCAGCGGCGGCCGAACGTCCCAGGTGGGTGCGGCAACGGCGTCCCAGCCTCCCCCGCCCGGTGCTTCTTCTTCTCGGGGCGGACCGCCGTCCGTAGCGTCCGCGTGCCGACGTGCAGAGTCGAACGAAGGGCGAGTCATGAAGAACGTCACGCAGACCGTCGTGAAGAGCGTCACGGAGAACACCCCCTCCGGTGGTCGCACCGCCACCGCACCCGTCCGACAGCGCGGCGCCATGACCGCGAGACCGGGCTGGAGAGTCAGAGCCGGCGTGTTCGCCGCCACCACGGCGCTCCTGTCGGCGGGCAGCCTGCTCGGTGCCGTTCCGGCGTCGGCGGCGCCCGCGGCGATCAGGCTGACCTCCTCGTCGTGCCCGGCGAACATCGTCCAGGGCCAGGTGAGCGGCTGCGTCACCGAGTTGCAGAACCTGCTCAACGCGCACGGTGCCGGTCTGACGGTGGACGGCAGCTTCGGGGCGAACACGCTCTACGCGGTGCGCCAGTACCAGTCCTCCGTGGCGATCGCCGTGGACGGACAGGTGGGCCCCCAGACCAAGGCCAAGCTGTACGCGACCGGCGGCTCGGCGCCGTCGCCGGTCAACCTCAACTCCTCGTCGTGCCCGGCGAACATCGTCAAGGGCGACAAGGGCGGCTGCGTCACCGAACTGCAGCGGCTGCTCCGCCACTTCGGCTACTCGATCGACGTGGACGGCGATTTCGGCTCGGCGACGGAGAGCGCGGTCCGGGACTTCCAGTCCTCCAACGGCCTGTCGGTCGACGGCCAGGTCGGTACGAACACCAAGCGGGAGCTCTACGACACCGACGAGTCGCCGTCCACCGCCCTCGACCTGCGCTCGGCGTCCTGCCCTTCGGACATCGTGGAGGGGCAGAGCGGTGGTTGCGTCGCGACGCTCCAGGCACTGCTCAACGGCAAGGGGCAGCACCTGGACGTGGACGGCCAGTTCGGTCCCCAGACGCTGACGGCCGTGAAGGCGTTCCAGTCGTCGGCGGGCCTGTCCGTCGACGGTGAGGTCGGGCCCGACACCAAGACCGCCCTGTACTCCAACATCAGCACCGGCGGCGGCAACGGCGCCCCGGCGCCGATCAACCTGACCTCCGCCTCCTGCCCGAGCAACATCGTGCAGGGCCAGAAGAGCGGCTGTGTCACCGAGTTGCAGAGCCTGCTCAACCACCACGGGGCCGACCTCGCCGTCGACGGCGACTTCGGACCGCTGACGGAGAGCGCGGTGCGGGACTTCCAGGCCGAGAAGGGTCTGTCGGTCGACGGCCAGGCGGGTCCGGACACCAAGGCGGCGCTGTACGGCGCGGTCACTCCGCCGTCCTCGCCCGCTCCCGGCGGCGGGTACGGCAAGATCCTCGACGTGGCGCAGGCCGAGGTCGGCACGGTCGAGGGCAGCGCGCGGGCGAACAGCTACGGATCGGCCGTGGGCCTGTCGATGTCCACCAGCAACTACGCCTGGTGCGCGACGTTCGTGAGCTGGGTGGCCAAGCAGACCGGGGCCAGTTCCTACCGCAACACGTATGTCTCCGGCTGGGTCAAGCAGGCGCGGGCCGGCAACTACCACCTCTCGGTGACGACCGACCCGCAGCCGGGCGACATCGTGGCCTTCGACTGGGACGGGGGCAACGACTTCACCGGCGGCCATGAGCACATAGGCATCGTGCGCACGGTGAGCGGCGGCGCCGGCTTCACCACCGTCGAGGGCAACACCGGCAACCCCAACGGTGGTTCGGACGGCGTCTACGTCAAGACCCGCAGCACGAACAGCACCTACGACGTGCTGTTCATCCGCGTCCGCTGAACCGGCCGTGCGGCGTCCCGGCGGCTTGCTCAGAGGTACTGTGCGTACGCGTCCAGTACCTCCAGCACCTCCCTCTCCCCCGCCGGCGGCAGTTGCACCACGACCTCCTCGATGCCCAGCTCCGCGTAGTGCGCCAGCTTCCCCGGCGTCGGGTACACCGCGTACGGCACCACCTGGAGCGCCGCCGCGTCCCGCCCCGCGTCCTCCCAGACGCTCCGCAGCACCGGCAGGGACTCCGTCAGCCCGCGCCCGCCGATCGGCAGCCACCCGTCCGCGTACTCCGCGATGTGCGCGAACAGCTTCGGCCCCGCCGCCCCGCCGACCAGCGTGCGCGGACCGACCACCGGCCCGCGCGGCTTCTGCACCGGCTTGGGGTGGGCGGAGGAGGCCCGTACGCTCCCGAACTCACCCTCGTACTCGGTCGGTTCCGCCGTCCACAGCGCCCGCATCAGGGCCATCCGGTCCCGGGTCAGCTCCCGCCGTGTCCGCCAGGTCACGCCGTGGTCCGCGGCCTCCTCCACGTTCCAGCCGAAACCGACACCGAGGGTGAAACGGCCGCCGGAGAGGTGGTCGAGCGTGGCGATCTGCTTGGCGAGGTCGATCGGGTCGTGCTGGCCGACCAGGGTGATGCCGGTGCCGAGGCCGAGGCCCTCGGTGACGGCGGCGGCCTGGCCGAGGGCGACGAAGGGGTCGAGGGTACGGCCGTACTCGCGCGGCAGTTCCCCGCCCGCCGGGTACGGGGTGGTCCGCTCGACCGGGATGTGGGTGTGCTCGGGCAGGTACAGACCGGCGAAACCGCGTGCCTCCAGCTCACGGGCGAGGCGGACGGGGGCGATGGTCTCGTCGGTGAGGAAGATCGTGACGGCTATACGCATGCCCCATCTGTACCGGGGGTGGCTCGATCTGTCCATACCGACTGGTCGGCATCAGCCGCCCCATCTGCCCCACCGCTATGCACATGACATACGGATGCCTGTGGATTCCCTGCCCTTCCGGGGGAGTTCACGTCCAGCGGGGAGAGTGAGCGGCATGTGTGAGGACACGCACGGCATCGGCAGACGCGCACTGATCGTGACGGGCGCCACCGCAGCCCTTACGTTGGGAACCGTGAGCTTCGCAGCGGCGGACGACGGTCAGGACCAGGAAACCCGGACCGTGCGCGGCACCCTGCCACCCGGCTGCCCGGACTTCGTGTACGTACCGGTCGACGTCCCGTCCGGGGTAAGGGAGATCAAGGTCTCCTACACCTACGACAGACCGGGCGTCCCGGCCGGCACCCCGGGCAACGCGCTCGACATCGGCGTCTTCGACCAGCACGGCACCGAGCTGGGCGGCAAGGGCTTCCGGGGCTGGTCCGGCGGCGCCCGCACGGAGTTCTTCGTCCGCGCCGACGACGCCACCCCCGGCTACCTCCCCGGCCCGGTGAGTGCCGGTACCTGGCACATCGCACTGGGCCCCTACACGGTCGCCCCGCAGGGACTGTCGTACGAGCTGACGATCACCCTGACGTACGGCGATCCCGGCACCTCCGTCCGCCCGGTCTACCCGCCGCAGCGGGCCAAGGGGCGGGGCCGGGACTGGTACCGCGGCGACTGCCACCTGCACTCCTGGTACTCCGACGGTCGCCGCACCCCCGCCGAGATCGCCGCCCTCGCGCGGGCCGCCGGCCTGGACTTCATCAACTCCTCCGAGCACAACACGCACTCGGCGCACGCGCACTGGGCCGACCAGGCCGGTGACGACCTGCTGATCATGCTCGGCGAGGAGATCACCACGAGGAACGGCCACGTGGTCGCCCTCGGCACCGACCCGGGCACCTTCGTCGACTGGCGCTACCGGGCCCGGGACAACCGCTTCGGCCACTTCGCCCAGCAGATCCACAAGGCCGGCGGCCTGGTCGTACCGGCGCACCCGCACGCCACCTGCGTGGGCTGCGCCTGGAAGTTCGGGTTCGGGGACGCGGACGCGGTCGAGGTCTGGAACGGGCCGTACACCCCCGACGACGAGGTGGCCCTCGCCGCCTGGGACGCCACGCTCGTCGCCTCGGTGCGGAACAACCGGCGGTGGCTGCCCGGCATGGGCAGCAGCGACGCCCACCGCGACCCGGACGCGGTCGGCTCGCCCCAGACCGTCGTCCTCGCCGAGGACCTGTCCCGCGAGGCGATCCAGGAGGGCCTGCGCGCGGGCCGCTCCTACATCGCCGAGTCGAAGAACGTGACGCTGAGCTTCTCGGCGACGGGCGGGCGGGGCGAGCGCGCGGGCATCGGCGAACGCCTCGCCGTGGCCGCCGACACCCCGGTGACCGTCCGCCTGGAGGCCTCCGGCGTCCCCCGCTGCACGGTCCGCCTCATCACCGACGAGGGCGTCCTGCTCACCACCGACCCCTTCCCGGTGGCCGGCTCGGGCACGGTCGAATGGCAGACCACCCCCTCCTACGCCGCGTACGTCCGCGCCGAGATCCGCCACGAAACAGCGGCGGGCCCGGTCCCGGGCGCCCTCGCGGCCCTCACCAACCCGATCTTCCTGGGGCGGTGACCTTCAGGACGGGTTCAGGGCACGACGGGCGGCGTTGATGAGGTTGTGGGCGCCGGTCCCGTAGACGGCGGACTCGCGCAAGGTCTTCCAGGTGCGGAGGTAGAGGGCGAGAGAGTCAGAGTCATCGAGCCAGAGTTCGGCGTGCCAGGTCTCGGTGACGACCTCACGATCGTCGTATATCCAGAAACCCAGCCCTGGGGGAACCTTGAGCGGCACCCCGAGTGGCACGATGCCCAGCTCGACGGTGTCCGTACCGATCACGCCTGCCAGACGGTCGAGCTGGGCCGCGAGGACCGAGGGCGAACAGATACATCACGCCCCGTTCATCGAGCGCCGACGCGACGGTCTGTGCCTGCGCACGGCGGACTTCCTGAAGTCCATCGGCTTCGAGGTCGACGACGAGCTGTGGGCGGTCGACGGTACGGACTGCTCACCGTGCGACAACAAGGTCCCCGACAGCCACTGAACGGTCCTACGCTGGGCCCCTGTCCCCGGTTTCCGGCGGACACGGGCCCAGCCTTTTCGACGAAGGACTTGCCTTGCCCGCACAACACGACATCGCCGCCGAGACGGAGCTGTGGGACACCTTCGCCGCTTCCGCCTTCAAGGACGACGCGGAGCCGGGCTTCTGCTGGACCCAGTACGCCGGTCCCGGCCCCGAACTGCTCGGCGCCCCGCGCGCCGTCCTGGAGATCGGCTGCGGCACCGGCCGAGCCCTCGCCCACCTCGCCCAGCGTGGGATCTCCGCTCGCGGTGTCGACCTGTCTCCCGTCATGGTCGAGAAGACCACCACCAAGTGGGGGCACACAGGCGCGGAGTTCGTGTGCTCCGAGGTGCTGGAGTACCTGAGCGCACACGAGGACACGTACGACGCCGTCTACTCGATCTTCGGAGCAGCCTGGTTCACCGATCCGGGCCGCCTCTTCCCTCTCGTCCGCCGGCGGCTCGACCCGGGTGGCGTCTTCGTCTTCTCACAGCCTCCGGCCATCTCCGGCGCTTATGGACCGCAGGGCATGTACAAGGGGGGCTTCGCAGGCAAAGCGATGTTCACCTACCGCTACAGCTACCGTCCGGCCGTCTGGGAGCGCCTGCTCACCCGGGCCGGATTCGCCACGGCCCACGCGGAGGTCCTTGACGCGCCTCACCCTGGACACATCGGGACCCTCTTGGTCCGCGCTGTCGCAATGTGAACCACGGTCGATCCCACGGGCTGTCGCGCTCAGGGGCGGTCGTCCCGTCCGCGCTCGGAGCGCCGCAGTTCGCGCCGCAGCGCGCGCCGCTGCTTTCCCGGCAGGGTGGCGGCCAGCTCGCCCACCGGGGCGACGTCATGACCTTCGCCGTCCCGGCGGCCCCGGCACCACCACACCGGGGGTCCGGCGGCGTCCGTCGCACCCGGGTACCAGTCGTCGGCGGTTCCCGCGGGACGAGCGTGCATCCCGAGCTTGTGCTCGCCGCAGACCGGCCAGACCTGCCAGAGCAGCTCCACCAGGGTCTCCTGCGCCGCGTCCGCGACCACGGTCAACACCGTCGCCTCGTCGTCCGGCTCCAGCGGGTCGCCCTCCTCGGGGTCCCACGCGTTCACCTGGTTGCCCTGCCAACGGCCGTCGGGCATCGCCACGTGGACCTGCCCTCGATCGACACCGCCCGGGGGCAGGCTCGGCCGCGTGTCGACCATCAGCACCAACGCGTCCTGCCCCGGCAGGGTCGCCGTCACGTCGCGGTTGACCACGGCGAGCGCGGCCTCCAGCTTCGGCCACTCACCGGGCTCGACGGGCCTGGGCTCGGGGAGCCGCGGCCGGTCATCGCCAGGACCGACGCGCGAGTACGAGAAGTGGTTCACCGGCGCATCGTGCCATCCACGACAAAACTCGCGTGCCCCGGCCGCCGCGCCTCCCTACGCTGCCCGTCATGGACAGCGTCCGGGCCGAGGGGCTCGTCAACGTCGTGGACGTCGAGGCGACCTGCTGGGCCGGTTCCCCGCCGCCCGGCGAGGTCAGCGAGATCATCGAGGTCGGGCTGACCGTCGTCGATCTGACGGCGGGTGAGCGGCTGGCCCGGCACCGGATCCTGGTGCGGCCCGACCGGTCCACGGTCAGCGCGTTCTGCACGGAGCTGACGGGCCTCACCCAGCCCGAGGTCGACCAGGGGGTCGGCTTCGCCGAGGCGTGCCGGCTGCTGGCGGCGGAGCACCGCGCGGGCACCCGGCCCTGGGCCAGCTGGGGCGACTACGACCGCCACCAGTTCACCCGGCAGTGCCAGGCCACCCGGACGCCCTACCCCTTCAACCGCCGGCACACCAACGCCAAGGCCGCCTTCACCGAGGCGTACGGCCTGCGCAAGCGCCCCGGCATGGCCCAGGCCCTGGAGATCGCCGGGCTACCCCTCGAAGGCCGCCACCACCGCGGCGAGGACGACGCCTGGAACATCGCGTCCCTCGTGCTCCTCCTCTCCGCGCGCGGCCACTGGCCCGGCCCCGGTGGAACACCTCGCCTGACGCCATGAGGGAACTGGCGGAGCCGGCGGAACGGGTCGCGCTGATCGACGCGAGGCCGGTGGACCGCACCGACCCCGACTGGGTGCGCAAGATGAACGAGGACCCGCATCCGATGGACGAGGTGGGGATCCGCCCCGAGGCCGAGGCGGCGCTGCGGGACGCACCCTGCGGGTGCTTCCCTTCGGCGTCGGAGCCTTCCCGGGATCACCGGCGCCTGCTGGACGTCGTCGAAGCCACCGCCCTCAGCCCTGAGAAGTCCCGCGACCTGATCCACGCCATCATCCAGAACATGTGAGGAGCCGGCATGCCCACACGCCCCTGGCGGAAGTCGTCCTACTGCCAAGAACGAGAGGCCTGCGTCCACATATCCACCGGCCCCGACTCCCCTGCCCTCGTCCGCATCGCCGACGCCGACCCGCCCCGGAACATCCTCACCGTCGGCGCCAAGGCCTTCGGCGGTCTTCTCCACATGCTGAAGTCATCCGACGGACGGTGACCCCACCGGCCGCGCCGGCCGCCGAGAACGACGGC
>NZ_JBEYFC010000018.1:0-38569 GCF_040634175.1 Streptomyces sp. NPDC007162 | reverse complement strand
CTGTTCGCCACCGCCCTGCTGGCCCGGCAGAACCTCAACGGCCCGAAGCAGGCACCCGGCCTGCCCGGCACCCTCACCTGGGTGATCACCGCCGTACAGATCCTCCCCGCCTACGCCGAATCCGGCCCCGTGGGCGGAACTGTGCGGGCCTTCGTGGGCCCGGTCATGGCGGCCATGCTCTGGCACCTGGCCATGGGCATCGAGCTGCGCCACCGCAGCCCGCACGCCGACTCCCGGAGCCTGGCCGCCGTCCTCGCCCGACAGGCACGCGAACGGCTCCTCGCCCGGCTCTCGATCGCAGACCGGGACGCGGACGCCGCCCGGATCATCCGCGAGCGCGCCCTCGACCAAGCCGTCACACTGATTCTCCGGGCAGAGGCCATGACACCCGCACAACGCACCAAGTGGCGAGGCCGACGCCTCACCCGCCGCCTGCACCAGGCCCTGGAGCAGGCCGACGTCGACCGCGACGAACGCCAGGACGAGCTGCTGCTGCGCAAACTCGCCACCCGCCAACAGGCCCTCGCGCTTGCCTCCATCCCGTTGCCCTCGCGCTGGCCCGCCCCCGCCGCGGGCACGACCGGCGGCTCCGCAGCTGCCCGCCCGCGGGCAATGGCAGCGAAGCGGTCAGAGAATCAGAGCCGCCCGCCCACCAAGGTCGCAGGCGATGACGGGGCCGACCGGGCAGCCCGCCCTCAGCCCGAAATCCGCCCGCAACAGCCCGCCCGCGCCACCGTCGGCCCGGACCCAGAACCGGGCGAGGAGCCCCCGGGCGACGATCCAGGCACGGTCTCGCGGGCGGAGCTGAAGCGCCCGGGCTCCAAACCGCGCGCGACACGGAACCTCCTCGACGAATACGCCCGTGACCTCTACCGCAAGCACGGACGTCTCTCCCGTGACCTGCTGGAGGAGACCGTGCGCAAGGACGGCTACAGCGTGGCCAGCGACACCGCCGGAGAGGTGGTCCGCACCGTCAAGGCCGAGCTGCCGACCGCGCCCGCCGGCCACCCGCGCTGAGACCGCCCGCCATGCCCAAGGAGGACCGCTCAATGCACTACTCACACCACGAACCACACGACGCCCAAAAGGAGATCACCACGCCCATCTCGACGGGAGCAAGTTGGAGGTTGGGACACTCCCCCACAGGGGGCGCGTCCCAACCGGCCTCCGCCCCGGGGGTGGCAGAGGCAGACGACCGGCGCCAGGGGGCACCGGTCGACGAGGCTGCGACCGAGGGCGGATTGCAGCAGTCCAAGCGTGAGGGCGCCACCCCGCCCTCACCGGCCAGACCACGACCCCGCCCGCGCAAGCCGAAGCAGCGCCCCGCCGTCAGTGTCCGGCTCAGCGACAGCGAACGGGCCCTCGCTGAAGCCGGCGCACGCGCCGCGAATCTCACCCTGGCCGGATTCCTGGCCCAGGCCGGCCTCGCCGCCGCCCGCGACCTGACCGGCGTCACCGCCGCCATCGCCGACAACCGCCACGTCCTCCAGGAACTCTTCGCCGCCCGCCGGGCCCTCACCCAGTACGGCAACCTCCTCAACCAGGCCGTGGCCGTTCTCAACTCCGGCGCGGACGTGCCGTACCTCGACGACGCCATCGACCGGGCGCTCACCACACGCGACCGTGTCGACGAAGCCGTCCAACGGTTCATCGCACTCATCGACCCGAGCGGTCCCCAGCCCCGGCCGGCCCGAGGCCAGTACGGCGAGGCCGCGTGATCCCGAAGATCCACAAACAGGGCGACAACACCTACGGCCTGCTCAACTACCTCTACGGCAAAGGCACGAAGGAAGAACATGTCGATCATCACCTCGTGGCCTCCTACGACGGCTCCGCCCCCGATCCGGGCCGCGACGAGCATGCGCCCCTGACCGCGCTCCAGCAGATTCTCGACCAGCCCCTTCAGCTCCTGGACCCCGAACAGCGCCCGCCCAATCACGTCTGGCACTGCTCGGTACGGGCTGCCCCCGGCGACCGCAAGCTGTCCGACGTCGAGTGGGCCGACATCGCCCGCCGCATGGTCGCCGCCACCGGCATCGATCCGGGCGACGGCGCCGCCTGCCGCTGGGCCGCCGTCCGCCACGCCGACGACCACATCCACATCGTCGCCACCCTCGTCCGCGAGGACGGACGGCGTCCCGATCATCACCGCTCCGGCCAGCGCGCACAGGCAGAAGCCCGCCGCATCGAGGCCGACTACGACTTGCACCGAGTGACCCCCGGCGACGGCACCGCGCCCAAGCGCCCCACCAGCGCCGAGCACCACAAGGCTGACCGGCAAAGGCGCGAGCGCGCCGCGCGAGACGAGCTGCGAACAGCGGTCCGCCAGGCCGTGGCCGGCGCGGCCAGCGAGGACGAGTTCTTCGCCCGGCTTCATGCGGCCGCACTTCTTGTCCGACAGCGCGTGGCCCCGTCCGGAGACCTGCTCGGCTACAACGTCGCCTTGCCCGACGACCGCAACAAGGACCACGAGCCGATCTACTACGCCGGCTCCACGCTCTCCGCCGACCTGTCCCTGCCCCGCATCCGCGAGCGGTTCACCGCCACCGCCCCGGACAACGAACACGAGCTCCCCGCGAACAACACTCGGCGGAAGCTTTCCGCTCCCGCCACCGCTCGCCGCTCCGCCACGCATGCCACCTGGACCGCACTGCTCACACTCGACCACGACGGCGACGGCGCCGCGTCCGCGCGCATCACCGCCACCGGCGAGATCCTCGACGCCCTCGCCCTGACCAGCGCGAACGACACCCGTCAACACCTTCGTGAAGCCACCTGGGCGTTCGAACGCGCCCGTCTCTCCCACACCCGAGCCGAGCACCGGCACGCCCAGGCTCTACGTCAGGCCGCCCGCGAGCTGGTCTACAGCGGTCCCGCCCGCGGCCGAGGAGAGGACGGTGCCACCACCGCCATGCTGATCGACACCCTCTTCTTCCTGGCCCTTGCCGCCGCCCACTGGCACGCCAAGCGGCAGCACGCCCAACAGGCAGAGGCCGCCCGCCAAGCCGCCGACCACCTGCGCGGCGCGTACGCTGCTGCCGCTGAAGCGCCCATCGCCCTGCTACGCGAACAAGGCAGGCAGGTCATCCGGCGAGTCAGCGACTGGTATGCCGTCCAGCTCCGCGTGATTCTGCCCGACCTGGCTGACACCGTCCTCGCCGAAGCCAGCTGGCCCGCGCTCGTCGCCACCATGGCCCAGGTCCAGCAGACCGGCCACGATCCCCGAACCCTGCTCGCGGAAGCCGCCGAACAGCGGGATCTGGACAGTGCATCCTCCGTCAGTGACGTCCTCGTCTGGCGCCTGCGCCGCATGGCAGACCTGCCCGCCGACCCGGGAACACCGCATCAGCGCTCGGGCACCAGTCCGGCACCCGTCCCCCAACCGTCCTCACCCCGCAGCAAGCCGGGCGTCCGCCGGTAGCCGGCAAGGACCGAGGGACACGCGCGCGACTCAGCTCTTGCGAGCCGCTCCCTCGGGCCAGACCACGTCCACGGGGATGCCCGCTGCCTGCGCTTCGAGGACCGTGTCCGCGGTGCCGCCGCCCTTACCCGTCGGGGGCTCGCCGTTCCATACCGCGACGAGCCGGTCGGCGCGTTCGATGAGGACGGTGTTCGCGGCCTCGTACGCCTGTCGGTTGGCCGTCTCGTGAGGGAGGACGAGGACTTCCCCGGCGGCTTCGACGAGGTGGTCGAAGAGGGTGGCGTGGTCGGGCTTGACCTTGTTCTGGCGGTAGTCCTGGGAGGGGATGACGACGGTCAGGCGCCCGCCGGCGGCGAGGACGGCTTCAGCGAAGAGGGAGTCGGCGCCCTTGGCAATGCAGGAGACACCGACGAGATCGTCGGCGTACTGCTTGAGCAGGTCGTCCAGGGCGGTGCGGACCAGAGGGATGCTGTCCTCGGTAAGGTCCATGTGCCCAGTCACCGCGATGGTCGTCACGGTCGTCGTTCTCCTTCTCAGGTCGACAGCAGGTCGCGGATCCTATCGCGGGCCTCGCGGACGGGCCGGGCCGCGCTGTTGCCCACGGTGTACGGGTAAAGCTCGCCCAGCTGGGCACGGACCCTGTTCGAGCGGGTCCCGCTCGCCGCGTCCACTGCTCGGTGGGTCTCCGCCACGGCGCCGGTCAGGTCGCCGAGCAGGAAGTGGCACTGCGCCAGGCCGATACGGTCGAGAGCATGGCTGCGGCCGGCTTCGGGACCGCGCCGGGCGAGGGCGTGGCGGATCTCTCCGGCTGCGGCTTCGGCGTGTTTCTTCGGGTTCTGGCGGGCGAGTTCGAGAAGCCTGCCGCCGGTGGTGCCAGCGAGTTCCGCCTCGTCGAAGTAGGCGATCCAGTACGGCTCTTCGGCCGACTTGGCATCTGTCAGCGCCTCGCTGGCCTGGGTGGTGGCGCGGTGGAAGGCGGCGGTGCGGCCCATCGCCGCGTACGCCCACGCCTCGCGGGTGTGGAGCATGGCGCGCACTCTGGGGCCGGCGACCGATCGGGCTCCGTCCTGGGCCAGGCGGACCAGTTCGAGGGCATCCTGGGGCTGCTCCCGGTAGAGCATCTGGCGGGCCATGCCAGCAAGGACGTTGGCGCCGAAGACCATGTCGCCTCCGGCGTGGGAAGCGCGAAGGGCCAGGAGGTAGTAGCTCTGGGCTCGGCGCTGGAGGCCGGTGTCCCAGGCCATGGTGGCTGCTGTGCCTGCCAGTTGGGCCATGACCTGGTACAGGCGCCGTTCGACCTTGGGTACCTGGTATTCGTCGAGATGAGCGGCGACCTCACTTAGTTGGCCCAGGACCGCCTTGCGACGCAGGCCACCGCCGTACTTGTGGTCCCAGGCACGGAAGGCACGAGCAGTGGACTCCAGTTCCTCGACCTCCCGTACGCCCAGTCGGCCTCGGCGGCGCGGCCGTGCGGTGAAGGCCGTCGGCTGGAGCCAGCCCTCCAGCGGGTCGAGCAGGGCGGCGCCGGTGATGGCGGCCCCGGCCAGGGCGCGGGTCGCCGCGCGTCGGTCCATCACGAGATCGCTCCTCGTCAGATGTGCGGCCAGGTCCACGGTGGCCTCCGGCCGCCAGGGGACCTCATCGGTATCGGGCCGCTCGCTCTCCGGCTCCGGTGCCGGAGTCTCCCGGACCGACCGGGTCTCCCAGGAACGTGAGGCGAGTCCGAGGAGGTGGCCGGGAATCCGGAGCCCGTCGGCGATTCGGCAGATGACCTCGAAGCTGGTGACCTGCTGCTGACCGCTGATGATCGTGGAGACCTTGCCCGGGGTGAGGTGGCAGGCGGAGGCAATACGGTTCTGGGACAGGCCGCCGTACTTCTTGATCAGCGCAAAAGCGGCTGCGAAGTCGTGCTCTGCCAGGGCTCGGCGGACATCCTCGCGTTCGAGGAGGTCGGGAGCGAGCGAGCCGGGGGTGGTGGCGTCCATGGGGCCAACTTCCGGTGTGATCGTAGGCGCGATCAAGCTTCTTACGAAGCCGGGAACGAGTGTATTCCCGCCTCGGTAACACCCGCTGGTCATACCGCAGTTGCCCACGGCTGGCGACGCTTGGTGAGTGCCTGGACCTCGTCGGTGACCGACCCCAAGGGTTTGGGCGACCGGACTTCAGCGGCGGAGGAGAGCCATGCGCCTGCACTCACATCAGTCCCGCCTGCCCCGGGCGACCTGGGCGAGACGTCTGAGCCAGCCGACGCTGTTCGCGGCCGGCCAGGACTGGGACGCCATCCGCGTCGCCGCCGACGTCGGCGTACGGGCCGTGCGCTTCCTCGAAGCGTCCGGCACTCCCGTGGGACCGGTGCTGCACGACCAGGGCAGCGGCCAGGCGTACTTCCTCACTCCCCCCGGCACCGCAAAGAGATGGCAGCAGGACCAGACCCACGCGCTCGGCGAGGGGTCGTGGGTCGTGCTGGCTCCGCCGGGCTGGGAGGACGGGCTGCTGCGCTGGGTGAGCGATCCGGCTGACGGCCCTGCCTACACGGCAGCCTGCGACCTCATCATCGCGTTGACCGTTGCCGCAGGTGGGGAGTCCAGCCGATGATCCAGTGGATCCGGCATACCGAGGGGCGGGCGTGATGGGGCGCGCCGTGGACTGGCTGGCCCGTTTCACAGGACCGCTCCTGATCGTGATCATCTCCGCGTCCTGCGGCTTCGTGATCGGCGTCGCGGTCTCCGCCATCCCGTCATCCCCCTGAACTCCCGCTCTCTGCCAGTGATGCCACTCCCCTTGAACGGGCTCTCCCAGCCGCAAAGTCCTGGCAGAGAGCGGGCCACCCAGCCTGGCTGTTTGCAAGACGCAACCACTCCATGAGCGGAAGGTGGATCTGCCATGTACGCGTTCGGCCTCTGCATCGACCGGCATTACCTCACCCCCGGCCTCGCTGTGATCACCGGCTTGGCGGACAGCCTCAGTCCCCGCGCCCGCAGGGAAGCGGCGCTGCGCGTCCTCACCCTCGACCTCGCTCCGGCCCACGCACTGCTCCTCTCCGATCTCGCCAAGCGGGCCGGCTTCGGCTCCTTCGACCTCGCACACCGCTCCCCGCTGCGCGTCTCGCGGATGGCCGACGCCTCGTACATCACGGTCACCACCTACCTGCGGTTCGAGTTCACGGCAGCGTTCGTTCGCCGCCCGTACCTGATCTACGTGGATGCGGACACTCACATCCGCGGTGACCTGACCGCCCCGCTCAACACCCTCGAATCCGGTGAACTCGGTGCGGTGGCCGACGAGTTCAACCCCGCCGTCGGCGAATGCCCGGCTCTGCCCGGCGCCGCGGAACGGTGGCCGCATTTCAAGGGCCGCCCCTACTACAACGCCGGTCTGCTCTGGGCTCACACCGCGGACCTGCCCAGCATCCGCGGCGGCGTCGAGCGAGCGCTGGTCCGGCAGCGTCGGCACATCCTCCACAACGACCAGGACGCCCTGAACCTGTGGATCCTGCACGCCGGCCGCGTCCGCCCGGTCGACGCCGGATACAACCGTTTCGAAGTCGGCCGCTTCCTCGAACGCGGCAACTGGGTGCGCCGCGTCATCACCCGCTCCCTACGTCCCGACCCGGCCGCACCCCTCATCCACTTCGTGGGCCCGGAGAAACCGTGGCAGGTGGCGTGCCCTCGCACGGAAGACGTCCGCGAGTACCGCACCCTCTTACGGCGCACCCTGCGGCACACCCGCGCGTTGGGCGCAGCACACCCCGAACCCGTGGGGATTCGATGACCACGCCCCCGCCGATGGTCTCCCGCGCCTGTGCCACCCTTCTGGGCACGCCCGCCCGGACCGCGGAACGGTTGAAGGCGGGTTCACGCACGGCCGTATACCGGGCGGAACTGGCAGACGGCCGGAGCGTGATCGTGAAGCTGTACGCGCCGACCGCCGGCCGCAACGCGATCACCGAAGGCACGGCGATGCGAGCCGCCGAGGCCGCCGTTCCCGTCCCGAAGGTGCTCGGCTGTGGCACCACCTCCGCCGACGGAGCCACCGCGCTCATCATGTCCGACCTCGGCACCTGCACCCTTGGCACCGCCGTACGCACCCGACGCGTCCCGCACACCCAGGCGCTCAAGGATCTCGGCGATCTTCTCGGCCGCCTGCACCGGGCGCCGCTCTTGCCGTCGGTCAAGCGACGCCCGTTCGTCGACTTCGTCTCATCGCTGACCCGGCGCTGCCCCGCTGACCTGATGGACCAGATCGCTCCGGCGCTCGCCCTGATCGCCGACACCCCCGACATGGCACCGGTGGTGTGGTGCCACGGGGACCTTCACTTCGACAACGTCGTCCTCTCCGGTTCCCGGGACACGCGGCATCTGGTCGACTTCACCGACGCCGCTCCCGGCTCGCGGGAGTCGGATGTCGCCCATGCCCTCGTCATGACCGCCGCCCACACGCCGTGGGACCGTGACGCGCTCACCAGCAGCTACCCCCTCGCCCTGAACAGCGCCCGTCTATCGGCATGGGTGGTCTTGATCACCGTCCGCTGCTGGGCGTATTCCGCTCCAGGCGAGGACCAAGCGCTGTGGCGGCGCCGGCTCGCAGACCTCCCCCACCAAACACCCCACCTCTTCCGCACACCCCGCACGGAAAGGACTCCCCGATGACCAGAGCTGCCGGCCTGACCGTCGTCATCCCCGCCCACAACGAAGCCGCGTACCTGCCCCGCTACCTCCCCACCGTCCTCGCCTCCCTCACCAGGTGGGAGGAGAGCAGCGGCGAGCGGGGGGAGGTGATCGTGGTCGACAACGCCTCCACCGACACGACCGCCGAGGTGGCCGCCTCCTTCGGCGTGCGCGTGATCAGCGAGAGCGTGCGCAGCATCGGGCGGGTCCGCAACAGCGGCGCGGCCATGGCCGACGGCCGACGGCTGTTCTTCACGGACGCCGACGTCGCACTGCCCCTGGAAGCGATCACCGCCGCCGCGGCCGCGATGGACACGGGGGCCGTCGGCGGCGCCATCCCGCCCCTCTACACCCCCAAGCGGCTCGGGGCACGGCTGCTGTGCGCTTACTGGGACCACTACCGAACCGCCCACGGTGGCGCGCAGGGAGTCGCCCAGTTCGCAACCGCCGTCGCTTTCAACACGGTTGGCGGATATCGAGACGACCTGTTCATGAGCGAGGACGTCGACTTCTTCAATCGTCTGACCGCACATGGCCGGGCCATCGCCGCCCCCGTCGCGATCTTGGACGAGCTGCGCGTGCGCCCCTCCACCCGCCGCTACGACCAGTGGTCTAGCCTCCGGATGCTGTGGTGGCAGAACCCCGTGACCGCCCGTCTGCGGCTGAGTTCCCCGCGCATGTGGCGCCACTGGTACGAGACCACGGTCCGATGAACCAGAGCCGTACGCCCGTGCCGCTGCCGGTGCCGGACGCGGAAGGGATCTACACGTTCCCCGACGACCTCGTCCGCGCCCACGAGGAATGGACCGACCACCTCGCCGAACGCCACCGCGCCCACGACGACCACGACGACCACGTCATCGAACTGATGGCCCCGTATGACGGCCACCCCTACTTCATCGAGCTCCGCCACCCCGCCGGCCGCCCCGTCCTCGTGATCGAGCCGCACCACGACGACTTCGCCCTGTCGGCTTCCGGAACCTTCCTCGCCCACCCCCGCCCCCTCACCGTGGCCACCGTGTTCACCCGGTCCACCAGCGTCCACCCGGCTCTGGAGGACACCTTCACCACCGAGGCCGCCGTATCCCACCTGCGCGAACGGGAAGGCGCCGCCGCACTCGCCCCGCTGGCCGCCGAGCGCGTCCTGCTCGGGCACAAGGACGCCGAACCGCCGTACCGGCCCTACAGCCAGGACCGCCTGGAACGGATCACCCACGAACTCCGCGAAGTCATCGACGCCCATCCCGACGCCGAACTCCTCGCCCCGGCCGCCGTCACCCGGCATCCAGACCACCTCCTCGTGCACCACGCCGCCGTGCGCATGGGATGCCGATGGTTCTGGGAAGACCTCGCGTTCTGGTCCACCTACGCGCTCGCCGGATGCGACCAGCGCCTCTTCCGCGCCCGCACCGGCACAACCCTGACCATCGAACTGGTCGACATCACCGACGTGATCCTCGACAAGACCACCGTCCTGCGGATGTACGGCTCGCAGATGCACCCGGCTCGGAAGATGTACCGGCCCATCCGGCACGCCTGGACAACCGCCACCACCAACGCCACCGGCCTCCCGGCCGGTACCGGAACCTACGCGGAACGCTTCTATCGGATGGAATCACCATGAAGATCATTGCTCTCGAAGGACCCTCATACGCGGGAAAGTCCACCGCGATCGAGTATCTGCGCAGCCGTGGCATCGAGCGGCGGGCATTCGTATCGGATTGCTACGTCCGGCAGATCGCCCACCGTGACGACATCCCCCCGGCCCGGACCGAATCCGCGGCCGCGCAGCTCGCCGCCTTCGAGAAGTTCATGGCCATCGAGAACACCCGTGTCCGAGCGGCCCGCGCCAGCGCCAAACCCGTGGTCGTCCTCGACCGTTCCGTCGACACGCTCCTGGCGCACGCCCACGCCCTCGATGCCCTGTACGGCTACGACGTCCACGACCACCTCCGCGACCGCCTCCAGGAACTCCCATTCCTGCGTCCGGACCACACCCTCTACCTCGACGTACCCGCCGAGGCGTTGAACCTGCGCCGCAAACTGGCCGGGCACACGGCAATGGAATCCGACTACTTCCTCCACGATCCGGCGTTCCTCACCCACGCCCGGAACTACTTCGTCTCCAGAGCACGACCGCCGGTGTCACGGGAGGTCATCGTCCTGCGGGCTGATACCGACCCCGCCGACGTCGCGCACGCGGTGGATTCACTCGTCACGTTCTGGGCGAGGTGACCGGCCGATGCCCACCGCCCTCTTCGCCTGGCGGCGCACCCCGCCCCCGCTCCTCATCGGCGGGGCCGAGGTCACCCAACAACTGCTCGCCGAAGAATTCGCCGCAGCCGGCTGGCGGACCGTCTACCTCGGCTCTCACCAAGCACCCTGGGACCAGACAACACAACTCCCCCAGATACGAGCCTTCCTCGACTCCCACCACACCCCCTACGAGGAGACACGGGACGACCTGCACTACCAGTGGAAGAAGGTGGACTGCATCGCCGTACCGCAGCACCGGACGGCGTCGACTCTCCACAGCCTGCTGTCCGAGCTGCGGCCGGACGTCGTCTTCACCTCGCAGGAAGGCGCAGCCGACCTCGCCGCCCAAGCCCGGACCACCGCCCTCGTCGCGGGCATCCTGCACTCCGTCTCCAAGACCGGACTCGGGGTCCTCGCCGGCCGCCCGCACCACGGCCTTGCCGTCTCCGAATTCGTCCGCCGGAGGGCTCCGCAGACCGAGGGAACCCGACTCGCCGTCCTCTACCCGCCGTTCGTACCACCGCTGCCTGGTTCCCCCGTGGCACGAACCGCGTCGGTACTCATGGTCAACCCGATCCCCGCTAAGGGCGCCGACCTCCTGCACCAGCTCATCCAGATCATGCCGGAACAGCACTTCACCCTGATCGAAGGCTGGTGGAACACCGCCGACCAGTTCATCGCCTACCCCAACGTGACCTACGTCCCCCGGGTCTACGACATGAGCCCCCTCTACCGCGGTCACCGACTTCTGCTGGTGCCATCCACGGTGGAGGACGCGTTCCCCCGGGTGATCATCGAAGCCGCACTACACGGGACACCCAGCATCGGATCGGACCACGGTGGCATCCCCGAAGCGATCGGCTCGGCCGGAATCGTCCTGGCGCACACGGCGGGACCGCACGTATGGGCGGACATCATCCGCGCCGCCGACCACCAGACGCTGGGAGAGCAAGCCCTGCGGCGCGCGGCGTATCTTGCCCGACCACGTCTGCCAGACCTCGAAGCCCTCGGCATCTACCCCGCGACGAACGCCTCCTTGACCTGATCCAGCCGCTCTGTCCACCAGCACAAGAGCGCCTCATCCGCGGTGAACAGCTCATCGCAGGAGAAGTCACCGCGGTCGTAGTGGAACTCCAACTGCCAGAAGTCCGTCATCCGCTTCCACCACAGCCTGCGGACACCATCCGCGAGCGCGGAGCCCTCCAGCGGCATCACCGACCGGTACCCGCCGACGAACGCCGAGACGCGAGCGAGATCGAACACTCCGTCCACCCCGAACTGCACCTGCGCCGTCCGCACGACCTCTTCCGCATACGGGCGCACACCGACCCGGTCCCAGTCCAGGACGGCGACAAGCTCCTCGCCCTCCCACAACAGGTTCCGGTACTGCACGTCACCGTGCGTCCACCCGTGTCCACCTTCGGGCGCCGCGTGCAGGGGCCGAAGGTCAGCGTGCTCGGCGATCAGCCTTCGACGGTGATCGAGAGCCGCTGCCGCCGCCACATCGAAGGCGCCGGCGCCCCCTTCGGCCGCTCTCGACAGCCGGTGCGACTTCTCGACTGCTCGCTGCGGCGATGTGACGTCCGCAGTGACCGTGTCGGGCACAGCAGGCAGCAGGCCCTGACTGCAAACCCGGCCCAGGCTCACGTGCAGGCGCCCCAGATGGGCGCCCAACGAGGCCGCCTGAGGCAGGCTGAGGTCGACGCCCCGGACATGAGCGCCTGCCGCCCACGGGAACAGGCACCAGATGCCGCCGTCAACCTCAGCGACCAGCGAGCCGGCAGTGGTGGTGACGGGGGCACTGACCGGGATGCCGTCCTCGGCCAGCACGGCAAGGACACCGAGGTTGCGGATCAGCCGGTCAAGGGGAACGTCAGTGACCCGCTTGAGCGCAAATGCCCCGGCCGACGTGTCCACCCTCCAGTTCACGTTCATCAGTCCGTCGGCGAGGTACCGGCGCTCTCGCACCTCTCCGACACCAAAGACGCCAGCCAGTTCGGCAAGGACACTGCCGGGGATGTCGGTCCGGTCGGCCACGGTCGCATCACTCACCCGGACGACGATACGTGAGCGCAGCGCACCGAAACATGAGGATCACCCACCCCACAACCGCGCGCGGCGCCGGTCGCCCGTTCCCCCAGACACCGCTTCGAGAAGGAGGCCACGGACCGGTGCGCAACGTCCGTCACTGGGGCTTGACCAGCCAGAACACGTTGATCCGTCGGTGCAGTTCTGGTTGCATTCACCGGCGTCCGGCACAGTCCGCCACACGCCCGTCGTCATGCTCGACCGCAGGTCAGGACGCCCCCGAGCGCCCCCGAACCCCAGACGAACATGTGCAAAGCGTGCGATAGCCCTGAGCTCGCGCGAGAGGCAGTGCGCGGGCAGCTCTGGCAGATCGTCCAAGTGCTCACCGGGAGACCCGTCACGCCCCTTTCGGACACCAAACAGATGCACCCGCCATGCTCCTGATCGGTCTGCTCCTCAACGCCACCCCGGGATAGTCCCGGGCGGACCCGATCGCCACCCTCGTCATCGCGGCCGTCGCCACCGCGGAAAGGCAGTAATGCCTGCAGCCAGAGGCTGCCACTTCGTGCCGGCAGCTACGACAGGGCCTGGGACCGCGGGCGTCGGGGCGGATACTTGCGACTGCCACCCCGGGTGGGGCTGTCACACCTGGCCGACCACTGGCAGCTGCCGCCCCGCCGACGGCATCGCCCTGCCCTGCGCGGCCCCTTGGTCAGTGACTGACACCGAGCACGGCGCCCTCCGTAACGTTCTGGTCGTCGGCGACGGCGCCAACGACGCCCCCGCCCTGGCCGCCGCCCACACCGGGATCGCCATGGGGCGGGCCGGATCCGACCTGGCGCTGGAGACCGCCGACGCGGTCATCGTCCGCGCCGAACTCGCCACCGTCCCCGCCGTGGTGGCCCTCTCCCGCCGCGCCCGCCGCCTGGTCGTACAGAACCTCGGCATCGCCGCCGTGTTCATCTCCGGCCTGGCCGTCTGGGACCTGGTCGGCACCCTGCCGCTGCCGCTCGGCGTCCTCGGCCACGAGAGCTCGACCGTCATCGTCGGCCTCAACGGTCTGCGTCTGCTGCGCGAAGCCGCCTGGCCCCGGGCTAGCGAGGAGGGCCGCTGCTGACCCGTTACCCGGCCGAACCGGTGGAGACCACGACCCTGTGCTGAATCCCAGTCCGCGCGCCAAAGGAGACTCAACTGACCCAGTTATCGGAACAGTTGAGAGGCGAGTGAGGTGACACCGACCCACCACCCCCCTTCGCCCCCGCTGGGCGCACTCGCCTTGCAGGACCCACCCACAGCCCCTCGGCCAGTCGCCGAAGTTCCGCGACCGCCGAGCCCCGAGCGGACGGAGCATTGGTACACCCGGTCAAAAGATGGCAACGGTTTTCATCTCTCATTGATCTGAAAATCATTCCCATCTAGCGTCAGGAGTGTCGCCATACGGCCAGGCACGTGTCCGCCGCGCGCCCGGCATCGCCCGAAGGAGCTCCGCATGTCCACCGTCCCCGCCCCCCGTTCCTCCCGGCCCTCAGTGAGAATCGCGCTGGTCACCGCGACGGCCGCCGTGACGGCCGTGACGGCGACCGCCTGCTCCACCTCTTCCTCGCACACCGACGACACCGCCGCGACCGGCAGCGGCTCGGGCAAGACGATCCAGGTGGTGGCGGCGGAGAACTTCTGGGGCAGCATCGCCTCCCAGCTCGGCGGCAGCCACGTGAAAGTGGACAGCATCATCACCAACCCGAGCACCGACCCGCACGACTACGAGCCGACTGCCGCCGACGCCCGCACCGTGGCCGGCGCCCAGTACACCATCGTCAACGGCATCGGCTACGACGCCTGGGCCGACAAGCTCCTCGCGTCGAACCCCGGCAGCGGGCGGACCGAACTGAAGGTCGGCGACCTCGTCGGGATCAAGCCGGGCGGCAACCCGCACCGCTGGTACTCCCCGGACAACGTCCACCAGGTCATCGAGAAGATCACCTCCGACTACAAGAAGATCGACCCGGCCGACGCCTCCTACTTCGACCAGCAGAAGACCACCTTCGAGACGAAGACGCTCGCCGGCTACAACAAGCTCATAGCCGACATCAAGGCGAAGTACGCCGGCACCCCGATCGGTGCCTCCGAGTCCATCGTCACGCCGCTCGCCGACGGCCTGAGCCTGAAGATGCTCACCCCGGAGACGTTCCTGGACGCGATGAGCGAGGGCTCCGACCCCACGGCCAAGGACAAGGCCACCATCGACCAGCAGATCAAGAACAAGCAGATCAAGATCTACGTCTACAACTCCCAGAACTCCACGCCCGACGTGCAGGCACAGGTCAAGGCGGCCAAGGCCCAGGGCATCCCGGTCGCCACGGTGACCGAGACGCTCACCCCCGCCGGGGCCACCTTCCAGCAGTGGCAGACCACCGAGCTGCAGGGCATCGAGCAGGCCCTGGCCAAGGCCAGCGGGAAGTGAACTGAGCCATGAACCCGATAGCGAAGGCCCGCGGAGCCGTCACCGGCCACGCTCCCACCGTCCCCAACCGGCGAGCCGGGGGCCACGACATGACCGAAGTAACCGGAAGCGAGCCGGTGGTCCTCCGCGGCGCTGCCGTGCGGGTCGGCGGCCGGACGCTCTGGTCGGGAGTGGACCTTCGCATCGGGGCCGGTGAGTTCACCGCCGTGCTCGGTCCCAACGGCGTCGGCAAGTCCACCATGATCAAGGTGCTGCTCGGCGCGCTGCCCGCGGCGGCCGGCGAGGTACGGGTGCTCGGCGCCCGGCCCGGCCAGGCCAACGACCGGATCGGCTATCTGCCGCAGCGTCGCAGCTTCGACGCCACCTTGCGCATCCGCGGCATCGACGTGGTGTGCCTGGGGCTGGACGGCGACCGGTGGGGAGTTCCCCTGCCGTTCCCGAGCGCGCGTCGGCGGGCCGCCCGGGCGCGGGTGGACGAGGTGATCGAACTGGTCGGGGCGTCGGCGTACGCGCACCGGCCGATCGGTGAGTGTTCCGGCGGCGAGCAGCAGCGGCTGCTGATCGCCCAGGCGCTGGTCCGCAGGCCGGAACTGCTTTTGCTGGACGAGCCGTTGGACAGCCTCGACCTGCCCAACCAGAGCGCGGTCGCCGCGCTGATCGGGCGCATCTGCCACCGGGAGGGGGTGTCCGTGGTCATGGTCGCCCATGACGTGAACCCGATACTCCATCATCTGGACCGGGTGGTGTACCTGGCCGAGGGCGGAGCCGCCACCGGGACTCCGGGCGAGGTCATCACCTCCGAGACCCTGACCCGGCTGTACGGCACGCCGGTCGAGGTCCTGCGGGCCTCGGACGGGCGGCTGGTCGTGGTGGGCCAGCCGGAGGCGCCCGCGGTGCACACCGACCGGCACGACACCCCGGGGAGCGGCCATGACGCTCGCTGAGACGGGAGCCCCGGCCTGGTCGTGGAACCTCCTGGCCGACTTCCAGGAGATGTGGTCGTACCCGTTCATGGTCAACGCGTTCCGCGCGGGCGCGGTCGTGGCCGTGGTCTCCGCGGCCGTGGGGTGGTTCGTGGTGCTGCGTCGCCAGACCTTCGCCGCGCACACCGTCTCCGTGGTCGCCTTCCCGGGCGCCGCCGGAGCGGTCCTGCTCGGGGTCAGCGCGGTCTACGGGTACTTCACGCTGTGCGTGGCCGCCGCGCTGGTCATCGCAGCGCTGCGCGGCGGCGGTGAGCACGAGGAGTCCGCGCTGACCGGGACCGTGCAGGCGTTCCTGCTGGCTTCCGGGTTCCTGTTCATCGCCCTGTACAAGGGGCTGCTGGAGGGGCCGCAGTCCATCCTCTTCGGCACCTTCCTGGGGATCACCTCGTCCCAGGTGAGCTTGCTGGCGGTGGTCGGCGCGGTGGTGCTCGCGGTGCTGGCGCTGATTGGGCGGCCGTTGCTGTTCGCGTCGGTCGACCCGCAGGTCGCCGGCGGGCGCGGGGTGCCGGTCCGGGGGCTGTCCGTGGTCTTCCTCGTCCTGCTCGGCGCGGCCACCGCCGAGGCGAGCCAGATCACCGGCACGCTCCTGGTCTTCGCCCTGATGGTCATTCCGGCCGCCACCGCGCAGACCCTGACCGCCCGCCCAGCGTCGAGCCTGGCCCTGGCCGTCCTCCTGGCGTTCGCCACGACGTGGCTCGGGCTGACCGTCGCCTACTACTCGCCCTATCCCCTGGGCTTCTTCGTGACGTCCATCGCCTTCGCCGGATACCTGCTCGCCCTGGGCTGGCGCTCACTGCGCGAGGTGCTCGGCCGGACCCGAGCCGGAGCCGCGCCCACCGCCGGGGAGGTGGCCGTATGACCGTCCTGCTTGCCGCCTCCCCGCTATCCCAGCCGTTCTTCCAGCACGCCCTCCTCGCCGGGACCGCCATCGCCGCCGCCTCCGGACTGGTCGGCTACTTCCTCGTGCTGCGCGCCCAGGTCTTCACCGGCGACGCGCTCAGCCATGTCGCCTTCACCGGCGCGATGGCCGCCCTCGCCTTCGGCGCCGACCTCCGCCTGGGCCTGTTCGCCGCGACCATCGCCATGGCGCTGCTCTTCGGCACCCTCGGCCGCCGGGCACGTCCCGACGACGTGGTCATCGGAAGCGTCTTCTCCTGGATCCTGGGCCTGGGCGCCTTCTTCATCACCGTGTACACGAGGTCCCGGAGCACCACCGACGGCACCGCCGGCGTCAGCGTCCTGTTCGGCTCCGTCTTCGGCATCTCCGCCACCAGCGCGATCGCCGCAGCCCTGGTGGCCGCCGGGGTCGGCCTGCTGGTGATCCTCATCGCCCGGCCACTGCTGTTCGCCACCCTCGACGAGGCCGTGGCCGCAGCCCGCGGGGTACCGGTCCGCCTGCTCGGCTACGGCTTCCTCGCCCTCGCCGGGATCAGCGCCGCCGAGGCCACCCAGGCCGTCGGCTCCCTCCTCCTACTCGGCCTGCTCGCCGCCCCCGCGGGCGCCGCCCTCCGGCTCACCGACCGCCCCTACCGGGCGCTCGCCCTCTCCGCCGGGCTGGCGGTCCTGGAGATGTGGGCGGGCCTGTTCGCCTCCTACGCCGTGCCGAGAATGCCTCCGAGCTTCGCCATCATGGCCGTCGCCACGGCCGTCTACGCCGCGACGTTCCTGATACGACGGCCCGCCTCCGGCCCTCGTACGCGAACCGCCGTCCCCACGGCCACATGAGCGAAGGCACGCTGATGGATCCCGACCGACAGCACGCCCCCACACCCTCGGCCGACGTCACGCTGATCGGCCGCCACACCCAGCAACGCACCGTCGTGGTCGAGGCGCTGGTCCGGGCCGAGGGCTTCGTCGGCGCCCAGGCGCTCCACAACCGGCTCGCCGCCGGCGGCTCGCCGGTCGGCCTGTCCACGGTCTACCGCACCCTCACCGCCCTGGCCGACGCGGGCCGGGCCGACACGGTCCGCGACACCAACGGCGAACGCCTCTTCCGGTACCGCCCGGGCCCCGACCACCGGCACTACCTCATCTGCACGGAATGCGGCCTGAGCCGGCCCGTCGACTCCGGCCCGGTCGAGGTCTGGGCCGACACGATCGCCCAGACCTCCGGCTTCGCGAACGTCCGGCACACGGTCGAGCTGTCCGGGGTGTGCCCGGACTGCGGCCGACAGCATGCGGCGGTCGAACGACGGTGAACGCGACGCCTGTGGAGGTCAGTCGCAGCAGCCGCACGCGTCATCCGCATCCGGCGCCGTACGGGCAGCCGGGATCCCAGCGGACGAGGGGGAAGCACAGCAGCCTTTCCCCTGCCAGGCATCTCTCCCCTCCTTGACGGCGACAGTGGCGATGACGAGGGCGGCGACCGGATCGGCCCAGGACCACCCGAGAGCGGCATTGAGGACCAGGCCGACGAGGAGCACCGCGGACAGGTATGTGCACAGCAGCGTCTGCTTGGAGTCCGCCACCGCCGAGGCCGAGCCGAGTTCGCGCCCCGCCCGGCGCTGAGCGGCGGACAGGAACGGCATGACCGCCAGGGAGAGGGCGGCCAGCACGATGCCCGGCAGGGAACGGGTGGCCTCACCGGTACCGGTCAGGGCCCGTACGGCATCGACGGCGACGTAGGCAGCGAGTACGAAGAACGACAGCGCGATGATCCGCAGCGCGGTCTTCTCCCGGGCGTCGCGCACCGCGTGATCGCGGGCGGAGAACTGCCAGGCGACAGCGGCGGCGGAGGAGACCTCGATGACGGAGTCGAGGCCGAAGCCGATCAACGCGGTGGACGAAGCCGCAGTTCCGGCCGTGAGGGCGATGACCGCCTCGACGGCGTTGTAGGTGATGGTCGCGGCGACCAGCAGCCGTATCCGCTTGGCAAGGACGCCGCGCCTGGCCGGGTCGGGGCCGAGAGACAGGGATGTCACTGCGCTCATGGTCAGCAGCACCCCTTCTCGTCGGCATCGGCACACGTCCGGTCGCCCTCGACGGCAACCACGGCGGTGCGCAGTTCGTCGAGCGCGTGACCGAGGCGTTCGTCGGCGAGTTCGTAGCGGGTGCGGCGGCCGTCGGGGACGGTGACGACCAGTCCGCAGTCACGCAGGCACGCCAGGTGGTTCGACAGCCTGGTGCGGGAGACGTTCAGCGCGTCGGCGAGGTCGGCAGGGTAGGCGGGTGCTTCGCGCAGGGCGAGCAGGATGCGGCAGCGGATCGGATCGGCGAGCGCCCGGCCGAACCGGGCCAGCACCTCGATCTCGGAGGCAACAGTCAGCACGTCCTCGACTGTACACGCATTCCTGAATTCAGAAAGCAATGAATCCTGAATCATGAGCCGAGTAGTAACGGTATTCATTTTCATGTAGCCTCTGCGTGCCCACCACCACAGGAGGACTCCCATGGCCGTTCCCAAGCGGAAGATGTCCCGCAGCAACACCCGCCACCGCCGCGCCCAGTGGAAGGCGGCCACGCCGGCGCTCGTGCCGATCACCGTCGACGGTGTCCCCTATCTGGTGCCTCAGCGCCTGGTGAAGGCGTACGAGCGCGGGCTGCTGCGCCCCGAAGGCTGACCGTTCATGCTTCCCGACCGGCTGCCCGTCACCGTCCTGTCCGGATTCCTCGGCGCAGGCAAGACCACCCTCCTCAACCACGTCCTCGGCAACCGCGAGGGGCTGCGCGTCGCGGTCATCGTCAACGACATGAGCGAGATCAACATCGACGCCGCTCTGGTGCGCGGCGGCGAGGCAGCCCTGTCACGCACCGGGGAACGTCTCGTCGAGATGACCAACGGCTGCATCTGCTGCACCTTGCGCGACGACCTGCTGGTGGAGGTCGACCGGCTGGCCCGCGAGGGCCGCTTCGACTACCTGCTCATCGAGTCGTCCGGCATCTCCGAGCCCATGCCGGTAGCCGCGACCTTCGCCTTCACCCGCGACGACGGCGCCGCCCTCGGCGAGATCGCCCGCCTGGACACCATGGTCACGGTCGTCGACGCCGCGGGCTTCCTGCCCGAACTGACAAGCGGAGACGAACTCGTCGAGCGCGGCCTCGACCAGTACGAGGACGACGAACGCACCGTCAGCGACCTGCTGATGGACCAGATCGAGTTCGCCGACGTCATCGTCCTCAACAAGCTCGACCTCGTCGACGAGGAGTCGGCCGACCGACTGCGAGCGACGCTGACCCGCCTCAACCCGGCCGCGCGCATCGTCCCGGCCGTCCACGGCCGAGTGAAGCCGGGCGACGTACTGAGCACCGGGCTGTTCGACCTGGAACGCGCCCAGCAGGCCCCTGGCTGGGTGAGGGAGCTCAACGGCGACCATGTCCCCGAGACGGAGGAGTACGGGATCTCCTCGACCGTCTTCCGCTCCGAGCTGCCCTTCCACCCCGGTCGGCTGTGGACGTTCGTGACCGAGGAGCTGGACAGCGGCGCGTACGGGCACATCCTGCGCTCCAAGGGCTTCTTCACGCTGGCCAGCCGCCCGCGGGTGACGGGTCTGTGGTCCCAGGCCGGCTCCGTCGCCCGCTTCGAGCCCTCCGCCGCCCGCGACACGGACAGCCCCGGCTGTCAGGAGCTGGTCTTCATCGGCACGCACCTGCATGCCGAGGCGATCCACGCCGCGCTCACGGACTGCCTGCTGGCGGACGGCGAGAGCGTGCCGCCCGCCGACCCGTTCCCCGCCTGGGACACCTACGGCATCGACGACACCTGCGAGCACGAGCATCCCGAACTCGTCGCGGGCACCTGAGAACCCCGGTCCGGGCGGCGAACGCGGCCACAGCGCCGCCCGGTCCGGCACAACACCGATCCGGCAGACCGTGAGGGAAGAGAACCGGTGCGCTTGGCGACCCGAAAACCGGCACTTCCCCACCACCACGCCCGACTGTCAGGTTCCGGAAGCGGCGCGGCAGCCTGGAACGGCACGTCCACGACACCCGGGCCTTCCGGAACCGCCACCGCGTCGCCGTCTTCCGCCCCGGTTCCCACTGCGGCGAAGCCTTCGCTCCGATAGCTTCCTGCGGGGCGGGGCCATGCCTGTACACAGCCTCCGTCGCTAGTGTGCGGCGCGTCCGTGGTGTCGTACGGCGAAGCGAGCAGCGTGAGCGATCAGGAGTACGCGCGGGGCCGGGGCGGGCTCGCCGACGCCGTGCGCCTCGTGGTGCGGACGCTCGTGTACGTCGTCCTCGGCGGTGTCTCACTCGCCGCGATCGCCACGGTCGCAAGCGTTCTCGGGCCGACACTCGCGCTCGACCTCTACACTCCGCCCGTCGCCGCCTGGTGGACGGTCTTCACAGCCGTCGTCGTCCAGGGTGTGCCGTTCCTGTTGCTGGGCACGGTCGTCTCCGCCGCCATCGGCGCCCTGGTGCCCGAGCGCGTCTTCAGTCGGCTTCTGCCGCGCAACCAGGCGCTCGCCGTGCCGGTCGCGGGCGCGGCCGGTGCCGTCCTGCCGGGGTGCGAGTGCGCGTCCGTACCGGTGGCCGGAAGCCTGATGCTGCGTGGGGTGGCCCCGGCCGCCGCGCTCGCGTTCCTGCTCTCCGCGCCCGCGATCAACCCGGTCGTCCTGGTCGCCACGTCCATCGCGTTCCCCGGGCAGCCGCTGATGGTGGCGGCTCGGCTGGTCGCCTCCCTCGCCACGGCCGTCGTGATGGGCTGGCTGTGGGCGCGCTTCGGGCGGAAGGAGTGGTTGCGGCTGCCGAAGGCTCCCAGGACCGGATCCGGGACCTCCCGGGCGGGTGCCTTCGCGGCCGGGCTGCAGCATGACTTCCTGCACGCCGGGGGGTTCCTCGTGCTCGGCTCGGCGGCGGCAGCGACCTTCAACATCGCAGTGCCGCGCTCGCTGCTCGACGTCTTCACGGGATCGGCCTGGCTGTCCGTCGCTTTGCCAGCGCTGCTTGCCGTGGTGCTGTGCGTGTGCAGCGAGGCCGACGCGTTCGTGGCCGCCTCGCTCAGCGGATTCGCACCGACCGCGCGGCTGGCGTTCATGGTGGTCGGGCCGATGGTCGACCTGAAGCTGATCGCGCTTCAGGCGGGGACGTTCGGCCGGGCCTTTGCCTTCCGTTTCTCGTCGGCGACCTGGGTGGTCGCCGTGGTGAGCAGTGTGCTGGTGGGGTGGTGGCTGCTGTGAGGCGGTACGGACCAGCCGTGCTGACGCTGTTGGTGGGCGCCGCCGTGCTGCGGATCTCGCTGTTCAGTGCGCTGTATCTGCGGTACGTGCAGTCCGGGCTGCGGCCGTATCTGGTCGCCTCGGGGGTGCTGCTGGTGCTGTTGGGGGTGGCGGCGGGGGTGAGGGCCGCGCGGGAGGTGCCGGACGGGGACGAGGACCCGCATGACCACGGGCACGATCACAGCCACACGACCGGCCCGCGCCTTGCCTGGCTGCTCACGGTCCCCGCCACCGCGCTGCTGCTCTTCCCGCCGCCTGCCCTCGGCTCCTACAGCGCGGCCCGGGAGGACGCGCAGCGCGCGGCGCAGGGCGTGGGGGCGTTCCCGGTGTTGCCGGCCGGCGACCCGGTGGACCTGAGCGTCGCCTCCTTCACGTCCCGGGCGATCTACGACAGCGGGCACTCGCTGAAAGGCCGTACGGTCCGGCTGACCGGCTTCGTCACGCACGGGGACGACGGCACGTGGTACGTCACCCGGCTTCTGGTCTCCTGCTGCGCGGCCGACGCGACCACGAGCAAGGTGCAGGTCCACGGCGCGGACGCCCCGCCGACGGACACCTGGGTGACGGTCACGGGCACCTGGCACCCCAAGGGCAAGCTGGGCTCGACGGCGGCCTGGCCCCCGCTCATGGACGCGAAGACGGTCAAGAAGGTCCGGGAGCCGTCGGACCCCTACGAGAAGCGTTGACCCGGTCGACGCGGCCTGGTCGGGCCGTCCAGGCGACCGACGGTGGAGACCACGGTTGTCGGCACGTCTGTCTTGCTCGGCTATCGGGAGCCGTAGGGCAGAAGTGCCATCTCGCGTGCGTTCTTGATGGCCTGCGCTATCTGCCGCTGCTGCTGACGCGTCACATGGGTCACACGTCGGCTGCGGATCTTCCCGCGGTCGGAGATGAACTTCCGCAGCAGATCGGTGTTCTTGTAGTCGATGTAGGTGATGCCGGCGGCGTCCAGCGGGTTGGTGCGCTGGCGCTTGACGGTCTCCCGCCGGATGCGTGTGCCTCGGGGCATGGTGAGGTCGGTCCTCTTCCTTCAGGTCACGGGGTGGAGCAAGTCGTCGAAAGCGTGCGGGAGTTGTTTCCAGCGGTCCCTGCCCGCCGTGTACTCGTCCTCGGTGAGCAGGCAGGAGTCGAGCAGGGCCGACAGACCGTCTCGGTCCAGGCCGGGCGAGGTGAAGGTGAGGTACTGGCAGCGGTCACCGTGTTCGGGATGCCAGTCCACGGAGGCGGCGAGACGGCGCTCTGCGGGCACCATCTCCCAGGCGGCATCGGGCAGGGCGGCCAGCCAGGGCCCGGTCGACTCCACGCACAGCGCGCCGCCGGCGGCGTCCCAGGACAGCAGGGTGTCGGGGCGGTCCGCCAGCCAGAACCGCCCACGGCTGCGGGCGGCCGCGCACGTCAGGTCCTCCAGCGCCGCGTACAGGCGCTGCGGATGGAAGGGCTGTTCGCGTCGCCAGACGAAGGTGCTCACGCCGCGCTCGTCGCGCTCCTGCGGCAGCAGTGCGCAGGCCGGGTGCATGCGGGCGGCGGCCGCTGCCACGTCGAAGCCGGCCAGCAGAGCAGGCCCCAGGGCGCCACTCTCCGCGCGTACCTTTCGTGCGGCTGGTGTGAGCTGGTCGAGCAGTGCGTGGTCGATGTCGTCGGCGGCCTCCCCGTGGGAACCGTCCTGGGCGAGAGCGATCAGCGTGGGGTATTCGAGTTGCCGGGCGAAGGTGTCGGCGATGGTCCGCTGGTCGGTCGGGGCGGCGGCGAGGCCGACGTCGGCCAGGTCGTCGCCGTTGGACAGGTACGGCAGGACAAGTGCCGGGTCGACCACGGTGGCGACTCCGGTCACCGCCAGCGGTGCGCCTGCGGCAGCGATGACTCCGGCCATGGCCTGGGGTTCGACGGAGTCCCAGAGCTCCACGACGGCCAGCTGGTACCTGCCCTCCTCCGCGAGCCGCAGCAGTTCGGGGACGAGGTCCTCGCGCAGCGCGCAGCACGCGCAGTCGTTCACCAGAGGCGCGTCACCACTGCTCAGCAGACCGCCGGCGTCTCGTACCGTGCGGTGCACCGAGCTGTCGACGGCGGACGTCAGGTCGTGGTGCAGCGTCACCGAGCCGGGGACCGTACGCAGGATCTGCTCCACGGCGGCCCGGCGGGCGTCGGCGTGCAACCCGGCGACGATCGCGACCGGCAGCCGCGCCAGGTCGCCGCTCACCGCTCGCTCCGGCCGCGTCCGTAGCGCCGCTCGAAGCGCTCGACCCGTCCCGCGGTGTCCAGGACCCGCTGCGTGCCGGTGTAGAAGGGGTGGCTCGCCGAGGAGATCTCGACATCGATGACCGGGTAGGTGTTGCCGTCCTCCCACTCGACGGTCTTGTCGCTCGTGACTGTGGACCGGGTGAGGAGGGCGAAGTCGGCGGCGCGGTCACGGAAGACGACGGGGCGGTACTCGGGGTGGATTCCGGATTTCACGGCTCTCAGCGCTCCTCACGGAAGTCGACGTGCCGGCCGGCGACGGGGTCGTATTTGCGCAGCGTCAGCCGGTCGGGGTCGTTACGGCGGTTCTTGCGGGTCACGTAGGTGTAGCCGGTACCGGCGGTGGACCTCAGCTTGATGATCGGGCGCAGTTCGTTACGGGCCATGGACAGCACCATACAAGATATTGGTTTTCATTTTCATCAAGCTGCTAGGGTGCTGCTGCATCCGCCCCCCAAGGAGGAATCCCGTGTCCGCCCACTGCCAACTCACCGGCCGGCAGCCCGGCTTCGGCCACCGCATCTCCCACTCCCACCGGCGCAGCAAGCGCCGCTTCGACCCCAACATCCAGAGCAAGCGCTACTGGCTGCCCGGCGAGGGCCGCCACGTCCGGCTCACGCTCTCCGCCAAGGGCATCAAGACGGTCGACACGATCGGCATCGAGGCCGCCGTGGCCCGCATCCGCGCCCGGGGAGGGAAGGTCTGATGGCGAGTCTGATGGCGAAGAAGAGCCAGATCGCGAAGAACGAGCAGCGGCGCCTTGTCGTGGCGCGCCATGCCGCTCGCCGCGCCGCCCTGAAGGCGATCGTCTCGTCCCCCCGGACGTCCGACGACGACCGCGCCACCGCCCAGAGGGAGCTGCGCCGCCAGCCCCGCGACGCCAGCGCCACCCGCCTGCGCAACCGCGACGCCGTGGACGGACGCCCCCGCGGTCACCTGCGCGCCTTCGGCCTGTCCCGCATCCGCGTACGCGAGATGGCCCATGCGGGCGAGCTCCCCGGCGTGACGAAGAGCAGCTGGTGACCCGCCCCTGATCCACGCACCGTGATCAGACGGCCCCGATGCCCTCGCGCGTGTTCGGGCTGAGACCACCGCACAGCCGTTCCCGTACTCTTCCTCAGAGCCGCCGCACAGGCCCGGCTGAGGGGGGTACGGACCATCGCGAGGGAGACGGCATGGGAGCCGCTGACCGGCAGAGTGCCGAGGACTGGAACGGGGCCGGCCACCTGCCCGGGGATGTTCGCGCGAGCGGGTACGGCCACGACCACGAGTACCTGAATCCCCCCGAGCCGATACCCCACTCCGACTACGGAGCCGATACCGGTACGGGCCACCTCCCCCCTCCTGCCAGGGGCCACGGGCACTCCCCCGTGCCGGGCGCCGGGCGCGCCACCGTGACCGACGCCACCCACGGTCCCGACCGCGGCACCGGTGCGGGCGCCGACGAGCACGGTCACGCGCACACCCACGGCCACAGCCACGGGCCGGCCGCCCCGGTCTCCCGGCACCTGCGCAAGGTCATCGCCGCGATCCTGATCCCCTTCACCGCCGCCGTCGTAGTGGGGCTCGTGGTGCTGTGGCCGGGCGGTGCGCCGCCGCACAAGCGCACCGGCGTCGGCTTCGACCAGCAGACCCAGCAGGCCACGGTCACCAAGCTCGTCTCGGTCAGCTGCAAGTCGGTCAACGCCTCCGGCGAGACCCCGACCGGCGACACCTCCACCGCCGAGGGCTCCTCGGCGGTGCAGGAGGCGAACGGCACCTGCCACAAGGCCACGATCCGCGTCGACACCGGCAAGGACCAGGGCCGCACCTTCACCGAGATCGTGCAGCCCGACCAGCCACGGCAGCTGCACCAGGGCGAGAAGGTCGTGGTCGCCTACGAGCCCTCGGCGCCCGACGACCTGCAGTATGCGGTCACCGACGTGAACCGCCGATTCCCGTTGGTCCTGCTGGCCGGGATCTTCGCACTCGCCGTCGTGGTGGTGGGCCGGCTACGCGGCGTCATGGCACTCGTCGCACTGGCCATCAGCTTCGCGGTGCTGAACTTCTTCATCCTGCCCGCAATCCTGCAGGGCTCGAATCCGCTACTCGTGGCGGTGATCGGGTCCAGCGCCATCATGCTGATCGCCCTCTACACGTGCCATGGCCTGTCCGCCCGTACGTCGGTGGCCGTGCTCGGCACGCTGGTCTCGCTGGCCCTGATCGGCATCCTCGGCTCGGAGTTCATCGACTGGGCCGCGCTCACCGGCAACACCGATGACCAAACCGGCCTGATCCACGGCCTCTACCCGTCGATCGACATGAGCGGCCTGCTGCTCGCCGGTGTCATCATCGGCTCCCTCGGCGTCCTCGACGACGTGACCGTGACCCAGACCTCGGCCGTCTGGGAACTGCACGAGGCCAACCCCACGATGGGCTGGCGCGGCCTGTACCGGGCGGGCATCCGCATCGGCCGCGACCACATCGCCTCCGTCGTCAACACCCTCGTCCTCGCCTACGCGGGCGCCGCACTGCCCCTGCTGCTGCTCTTCTCCATCGCGCAGAGCGGCGTGGCCACGGTCGCCAACAGCGAACTGGTCGCCGAGGAGATCGTACGCACCCTGGTCGGCTCGATCGGCCTGGTCGCCTCGGTACCGGTCACCACACTCCTCGCCGCCCTGGTCGTCTCGGCCGACCGGCCAGGCCCGCGGACCGAACCGGCCACCGCAGGCACGGTGGCGGCCGACGGAGCGACTGCGGGCCGGGGCGGGCGTCGGCGGAAGCGTTGAAAGCGGTCTCTTCAGAGGGGCCAGGCCACGTCGTCCACCGCGCGGAACCGACGGGAGATCAACTGCGGCCTTTCCTCGACGGCCGGCCCCCACACCGGCCTGAGCAGGAGACGCCTGCGGTACGGCCGGCGCCGTCCAGGTCGGACCCAGAGCCGTGGCGAGGCGTCATCGACGTGCCGCAGGACCAGGGCCGGCGATACGGACACCGAGGTCGCGCTCAATGGTGGAGGCGATGACGTCGTGCCCACGGTCGCGCAGGGCCTTGGCCGCCTTCTCGACCAACTCCGCGAGCCGGATGACCTCGGCGCGCAGGGCGACCAACTCGTCGTAGTGGTCCGCCTTGTCCACGCCGCACCACTCCCGGACGGTCCGCAGGACGGCCGCTTCCGCGTCCAACTTGCGCTCGTCCCGGCGGCCGTAGGAGGACCAGGAGGGCTGGGCACGCTCCCGTTGGATGTCCCGCTGCTTGCGGTGTACCTCCGGAAGGATCTCGCCGGCGAGGCGGCCGGCCACATGGCGGGCGATGCGCTCGGTGACCGGCCACCCGGCCAGGCACATGCCGTGACGGTTCTCGTACACCATGGCGTCGCAGCGGAGTTCGGCGGCGTCCATTCCGATGAGCGGTGCCGTATCGTCGAGGCGGCTCAGCTCCAGAACCCGTGCGTCCGCCGCCGTTCGGCGCAGTCGCAGCCTGTTCTTCGGGCGGACGAATCCGAGGACCATGCGCGCGGCCTCGAACTCCGTGCTGCCCCGGACGTCACGGGACGCCTCGGCCAGTGCCAACTCCGCCGCGTCATCCGCCCGGAATGTATCGACGTCCACCCACGGTGCTACGAGACGGCCGGGACTGACCCATTCCTGCAGACCGGCGTCGTCGCCTCCGAGGAACCGGACATGAATCCGGCCGGAGCTGCCGGGGCCGCCGACTCGAAGTACCTCCACCTGACGAACCGCGCCGCCCAGCTCGTTCGGCCTCGCGCGGTATGCCCAGTGCTCGCCAATCTCCATGTGCCTATTGAGCCAGGTCTGTTGGACCCGTCATCGGGCATTCGCCGAAGTCTTCAAGGCCCGGCTGGACCAGGACGCCACGTCCCGCGAGATCCCGCGCCTGCGCGTCCGCCGGGCGGTGACCGCAGCATCCACCGAGGCCGACCGCCTACGAGTACCGGTGTGCCTTCTGCGGGCATGACGGCAGGCTCGGTGCAGTGCCCGTCGGGTTGGAGGCCGCACACGTACGCTGATGGGCCTTCGACGGACCGGACGACGTCGAGAACGGACTGTGCCCCTGCTCGCTGCACCACAAGCTCTTCGACATCCGTCAAGCCGGAGACCTCAAGGGGAAAGCCGGCTGACCTGGGCTCACCTCCGACACATTGCAAACTTGCTCAAGCAATGCACCCGATGCCCGTCGCAGGACCTGCAGGCTGGCCCTCCTGGGAGAAATCTGGGAGAAGATCTTCTCCCAGATCCCCAGCGATACCACCTGAGACCCGCCATGACCAACGCCTTGACCTGCACAGATGCCCGCTTCGGCAGGTGCGCAACATGGTCGGACCTCATTCGGGACGAAGAGGTCGTGGGTTCAAATCCCGCCACCCCGACAGCCGAAACAGCAGGTCAGGCCCGGTACTGAGAGATCAGTACCGGGCCTGATTTGCGTTGCGGCCCCGTTTTGGGAGCCATTTGGGAGCCGACTTCGGGGAGCGGCTCCCCGGCGGCTCCCAGCGAGAGGTGTTCCGCCTCCGAGTGAGCCGTGCGCTCCGCAGGAGTCCTCCCCACGGCTTGTGCCGAGGAGACAACAAGCGGTACGACGATCGCCATGCACCCTTGGTCTCCGTTAAATGACCGGCAGCTCGCACTCCTCACCCGCATCGGGGACGGAGCCGACCCCGTGACGTCGGACAGCCCCGAGTTCGCTCTCACTGCCCGCGCGCTCAAGGAGCGGCGCCTGATCGCCATGCCCAAGCAGGATGGGAAATGGCAGGCGGAGATCACCGATGCGGGACGCTTCTACCTGGAACACGGCCATCACCCGGACCGGCCGGAACCAGCTCAGCGCAAGCAGCGGTCAACAGGTTCCGACCAACCGGCACGACCGGCCCCTCCGCCGCAGAAGCAAGACACAACCCCGTCCACGACGAAGCCGGCGTCGAAGCGCGCCCCCAAGGCCCCCCAGCCGTCGCCGGCGGAAGTCGGAGCCGCCTTGATCGCGGAGGTACAGCAGGCTGGGCGGTTCCTCCGGATCCCGAACCCCAGCGACGAGGAGCGAGCCCGCTATCGCAGGGCGTTCGACGCGGCCCGGCAGTGTGCCCCCGAGGGATACGGCCTGAAGTACAGCGGGCGGGCGAAGGGGGACTTCTTCCTCGGCCTGCTCCGGGTGACCGGCGAGGACGAGACCGAGTGGAACCGTATCCGGCTGGCTCGCAGCCGTGTGATCACCGATGTCGAGGACGTGATCGCCGCAGTCAGCGCGGATCACAGCGCCTTCGAGATCTCGGAGGAGGTCCTCCCCCGGGTGCTCTCGCTGCTCCGGCTCCTCGCCGAGCAAGCCCTCGCACGCCACGGCGAGATCGCGGTGTCGAAGAAACGCAGGCAGCCGAGGCCGCTGCTCACCGTCCACGGCAGGACATACGAGGTCAGCTTCCGTGAACGGCAGAAGCCGGTCCGGTACGTCCCTAAGCAGCCGGGCCGTCGCGCGTACGACTGGCAACGTGTCACCCCAGCCCAGAAGTTCGAGCCGTCCGGCGAGCTGGAGCTGCTGGTCCAGCAATCGGGCTACAGCTACGGCTGGAAGAAGGAATGGGCCGACACCGCCAAGAAGCCGCTGGAGGACCAGATCGGTTCAGTCTTGAGGGCGCTAAAGGTCCGTGCGGAGGAACAGGAACAGGCTCGGCTGGAACGTGAGGCGGAGCAACAGCGGCTGCGAGAGGAGCGGGAGCGTCAGGAGGCCGAGCGTCGGCGGCTGGAAGCGGAGCGAGAGGAGCGCGAGCAGCGGGAGTGGGAGGCTGCCGTCAGCGTGGCTTCGATCAAGGCGGTTCACGCGGTACGGGCCGAGCGCTTCGGCACGGCCCTTGAGCAATGGCAGGCCGCAGGGGAGATCCGGACGTTCTGTGCCGCTCTGGATGAAGCCGCCGCGGCGTCGGAAGACGCCCTCGAAGCCGAGAGGCTGCGAGAGTGGTCGGCTTGGGGGAAGGCGGAGGCCGACCGGCTCGACCCCACCCTTAGCAACAAGGGCTTGGCTTCTCTCAACTTCCATGCGGAGCCGACGGGAGATCAACTGCGGCCGTTCCTCGACGGCTGGCACCCACACCGGCCGGAGAAGGAGACGAAGCCCCCTGCTCAGCCGGCACCACCTAAGGCGGAGCCAGATCCGTGGCGCGGTCTCATCGACGCACGTCAGGATCAAGGCTGGAGACATGGACGCCCAGGTCACGCTCAATGGTGGAGGCGATGACGCCGTGGCCGCGGTCGCGTAGGGCCTTGACCGCCTTCTCGACCAACTCCCCGAGCCGGATGACCTCGGCGCGCAGCGCAACCAACTCGTCGTAGCGGTCAGCCTTGTCCTGGCCGCACCACGCTCGGACGGTTCGAAGGACTGCCGCCTCCGCGTCCAACTTGCGCTCGTCACGCCGGCTGTAGGAGTACCAGGAGGGCCGGGAACGCTCCTGCTCGATGTCCTGCTGCTTCCGGTCCACCTCTGGAAGGATCTCGTCGGCGAGGCGTCCGGCCACATGGCGGGCGATGCGCTCGGTGACGGGCCACCCGGCCAGGCACATTCCGCGGTGGTTCTCGAACACCATGATGTCGCCGCATAGTTCGGCAGCGTCCATGCCGATGAGCGGTGCAGTCTCGTCGAGGCGGCTCAGCTCCAGAACGCCTGCGTCCGCCACCGTTCGGCGCAGTCGCAACCTGTTCTTCGGGCGAACGAATCCGAGGATCATGCGGGCGGCCTCGAATTCGGTACTGCCCCGGACGTGTCGCGAGGACTCCACCAGCGCCAACTCCGCCGCGTCGTCCGCGCGGAACGCATCGACATCCGACCACGGTGCTACGAGAGAGCCGGAACTGACCCACTCCTGCAGGCCAGCGGCATCGCCTTCGAGGAACCGTACGTGGATCCAGCCAGACCTACCAGGGCCGCCGACGCGAACGACCTCCACCTGGCGAACCGCGCCGCCCAGCTCCTTCGGCCTCGCGCGGTAGGCCCAGTGCTCGCCAATCTCCATGTGCCTATTGAGCCAGGACTGTTGGGCCCGTCACTGGGCGTTTGCCATAACTACCGGCACCGACTCCTCATCACCAAGTTGACGCCGCAGCCCTGCGATGCACGGCGCGAGATGTCTTCGCCCGGCAGCAAGTGCAAGGAGGCACAGCAGCACGTCCGGCCATCCGCGCTGTTCCTCGGAGCGTTTCTCACCGGACGACGCTCCCTCCACGTACGAGACTCATTGGCTCGTCAGCTAGTTCGCCCAGCCAGGGACTTCGTCGCGTTCCACCTGGAAGTCGTGTCCCTCCCCCGGAGAGACCCTCACATATAGTCACAGGATGGTTACGAGCTGGAATATGCGGGTGATCAAGTGGCTGATCACCAAGAAAATGTCACTCTACGTTTGCCGGGAATATCCGGCGCCCTGAGTGCTGGGGAGCCTCAGGGGCGAGGGGGTGGGGAATGACTACTTACCGTTTCAATCCGCCGCCGGGTTGGCCTGTGCCACCCGCGGGATGGATGCCGCCGCCGGACTGGCGGCCCGACCCCACGTGGCCTCCGATGCCGGCGGGATGGGAGCTGTGGGTTCCTGAGGCCGACTCCACCACCGGCGCCCTCGCTGTGGGCCCTGCCACGGGAGCCTCTGCGGTGCCGACCATGGCCGCTCCCGGGAGCACGGCCGCGGTACCGGCTCCTCGGAAGGGAGGGCTGTTCGGGCGCCGGCGTTCGGATGCGGTGTCCGAGGCCGAGGAACTGCGGGCGTGGATCACAAGGACGCAGGGACTGGATGCCACGCAGGTCGCCGGTCTTGTGCGGCAGGTCGAGGTGGAGGCCGCAGCACTGCGTGAGCGAACATCCGCCGAAGCCGCCGAGGAGGCCGAGGGGATCCTCAAAGACGCCCGCGAGACGGCGAAGGAGATTCTCGCCGAAACGCGCCGTACGGCAAAGGAGACCGAACGGGTCCGCAAGGACGCCGACCGGCACCGCAAGGACGTCTTCGACGCCGAGCGACGGCTTGCCGAACTGCAGGCCCAGATCGTCAACGCCGACGAGACCGCCATGCTGCAGGAGGCCGGGATCTACGCCTACCGGCACGCGCTGCACGACGCGATCGCCTACCGCAGCCGGCTCGACACACTGCAGAACGAGATCAAGGCGCTCGCCCGTGCGGGCCGCGCGGTCCAGGCGGCCACGGACTGGACGGTCAACGGCTCCAAGCGCGAGGGCCAGAAGATGGTCCGCGACTTCTCCAAGCTCATGCTGCGCGCCTACAACGCCGAAGCCGACTACGCCGTGCGGTCCATGCGGCCGCACCGGCTGAGCTCCCTCGTCGACCGGCTCTACAAGAGTCGCGAGACGATCGCCCGGCTCGGTGCCACCATGCACATCCGGATCACCGACGAGTACCACAACGCGCGGGTACGGGAGTTGGAACTCACCGCCGACTTCCTGCAGAAGAAGGAAGAGGAGAAGGAGGCCCAGCGCGAGGTGCGTGCCCGGGAGCGTGAGGAGGCGGCGGTCCAGCGGGAACTCGATCGGCAGCGCGAGAAGCTGAACAAGGAGCTCGGCCACTATCAGTCAGCCCTTGACCGCCTGCGCGAGCGCGGTGACGAGGCGGGTGTGGCGGAGATGGAGGCCAAACTGGCCGAGATCGAGAACGCTCTGCAGGACGTCGAGTCCCGCGCGGCGAACATCCGCGCCGGCTATGTGTACGTCATCTCGAACATCGGCGCCTTCGGCGATCGCATGGTGAAGATCGGCATGACGCGTCGGCTCGAACCTCTGGAGCGGGTCTACGAGTTGAGTGGCGCGGCCGTGCCCTTCCGCTTCGACGTGCACGCGCTGATCTTCAGCAAGGACGCGGTCGGCCTGGAGACGGAACTCCACCGGCAGTTCGCCTCGAAGCGGGTCAACCAGGTCAACAGTCGCAAGGAGTTCTTCTACGCCACCCCGGCGGAGGTACGCGACGCACTGCAACGGTTCGCCGGACAGCACCTGATCGAGTTCACCGAGGAACCCCAGGCGCTGGAATGGCGGGCCGGCAGGCACACGGGCGGCGAAGCCGGTGCGCCCGCCGCAGGCGCAGGAGGAGTTGCCACCCGGACAGCATGATGTGCGGCCAAGCATCACTACGATCACGGTCATGGACTGGCTGGAGCGTGCCGCGAACCTGAGGCAGTGGAGCCGGGACGGAGTGCGAGCGCCGCACAAGCCGTTGCTGCTGCTGTACGCGCTGGGCCGGTTTCAGGCTGATGCCGAGGACGAGCTGCGCTACACCGCGGTGGAGGCCGATCTGAAGCAACTCCTGGCGGAGTACGGCCCGACGCGTGGGACCACGCCCGCTTATCCCTTCCACCATCTGGTCAGCGACGAGGTGTGGGAGGTACGTACCGATCACGGCGGCGGCAGCCCAGGCACGGGAGTACGGGAGCTGCGGGCCAGTGGGGCCACGGGTCGGCTGGCTCCGGACCTGCGGCTGGCATTCCGGCGGGAGCCGTCGCTGCTGGGCCGTATGGCAAGGGTGCTGCTGGACCTGCACTTCCCGCCGTCGTTGCACCAGGACCTGTGCGAGACGGTGGGCCTGGAACCGGAGTTGGCGGAGACAGACACGCTGACAGCACCCGAGCGACGGCAGCGGGACCGGCGGATGCGGGAGATGGTTCTGACTGCTTACGAGTACCAGTGCGCCTTCTGCGGCTACGACGGCATGATCGGCGCGACGCCCGTCGGGCTGGAGGCCGCGCATGTGCGCTGGTGGGCGTTCGACGGCCCGGACGAGGTCGACAACGGGCTGTGCCTGTGCTCGCTGCACCACAAGCTCTTCGACAAGGGCGTGCTCGGCATAGGCGACGGCCACCGCATCCTGGTCTCGCAGAGCTTCGTCGGCCGCAGCCCCGCCGCCCGCGAGCACGTCACAGCACTCGCAGGCCGTCCGCTCATAGGCCCTCAACCTGGCACCCCGCCCATCGCGGCAGCCCACCGCTCCTGGCACACGAGCCAGGTCTTCCACGGCAGCCCACGCCCGACCGCCGCCTGACCCGGTGTCCAATGTCGGATGCCAAGGGACTGGGCGCACCAAGCATCGGTGATCGCTCCCCATGCTGCTTTCAGCGCTCGCATGTGTCCCCCGCTCCGTCGCCTCGGGCAACACTCCGCTATTTCACCGCTTCACGGCGCACTCGCAACAGTGCGTCGAGGACGCTCACCGGCGAGCGAGGGCTCATTGCCAAGCGGGCATCGAGCGCTGCCTCCCACTGCTCGGTCAGCCCAAGCTTGAGGCGCTTACGCATGCCAGGGGTGACATGGGCGTAGCGCGCGGAGACCGAGCCGTCGATATGGCCCATGCGCTCGTCCATAAGGACCTTCTCTGTGCCTAGGTCCTCCATCACGGTCCGGTGGGTGTGGCGGAGGCCGTGGGGTGTGAGGCCCTTGGCGATCGGGAGCCAGCAGGCGTCGGCCCGGTCGCTGGCGCCGCGTCCTCGGGCCGGGACACCAGGCCACGGCTCGCCGAGCAGCGGTACGGGACGGGCCTCCTGCGGTGCCTTCTTCGGGTACCAGCCGGAGACCACCGGGGTGAACAGCCACGTCGCGAAACCGTTGCGGCGCCAGTGGGCGGCATGCTGCGACACCGGGCCGCCGCGCACGAAGCCCAGGTCCGCGATGGCCTGCTCCACCCTCACCCGCTTGGCTTCGGTGACGCGGTCGGGGTGGTTGAGGACGTTAGACACCGTGCCCGTGGAGACCTCGGCACGGCGCGCGACGTCGACGAGCTTCGCGCCCTGGTGGCCACCGGTGCGGGCCGCACCTTGCCCCCGGAAGACGTAGGTCTTGCCGTGGCACGGGCAGGGTGTCGGCTTCGTGCGGGCGACGTGGTTGGCGACCAGGGCCGACAGCCAGTCCATCGCGTCGATGGTGCGGTAGCTGTCGTCCTTGGGCGGGCAGCGCACCAGCTCGCCGGTGTCGAGTTCGTACAGCTGCCACTCGACACGGACGGCACCGGGGCGGGCGAACTCGGCCTCTAGGCCGACGATTTCGCCCCAGCGCATGCCGGTGTAGCCCTTGAGGACGACGGCGACGAACTCGTCGTCGCGGCCTGAGAGCAGGGCAGCCCGTTCGGCGGTCAGCAGGATGCCGAGCGGGTCGGTGACGACCTTCTCCGGGCCGCGGTCTCGGGAGCGGCCGGCGCGCTTGCCGCGTCCGCGCCGTCGGGTGGCCGGGTTGGACGTGATCAGGCCCTCGTCGATCGCGTCCTCGAAGATCAGGTGGAGCGTCGAGCGCCAGGTCTTGACGCTGGAGGCCGCGTAGACGGCCTTCTCCTTCTTCTCCCACAGGTCGACGTCCGTGCGCAGGATGCCGGCGAGCGCCTTGTCCTCGAAGTCGGGGAGCAGGTGCTCCTCGATGTGGCGCTTGTAGTTCTGCATGGTCGAGGCGGCCAGGTCCTGGGCCTCGTACCAGCGGTTCGCGTACTCGCCGAAGGTCTCATGGCCGAGTGCCGGGTCGCGCCAGTCGCCGCGGCGGTACTTGTTCTCGGCCTCGCTCGCGGCGCGCTGGGCCTCACCCTTGGTGGCGAAGTGGATCGCCTTGCCATTCTCGTCGACGACCGTGAGGTGCTTGCCGGGCGCCGTCTTGTACCGGCCGCGCCAGTAGTTCCCGCGCTTCTCCGCGAAGCCCAACTTGCGTCTTCCTCCTGTGCTCTCGGTTTGAGGCTGGGCGCGGTCGCGCTACGCGACGGTCTCGTACTGGGTACGACGAGGCGGTCGGGCCCGCAGACGCCCTGTCGGCGGAGCCGTAGTCGGCCCAGGGGGCTGGGCGGCACGATTCCGGGCGGTGGGAGGACTTGTGACCGTTGGACCGGTCGGCGCACTGCTCGCGGATCGCTTCGGGCGCTCTTCGTGGAGGCGGACGATCCCGGCGAGGTGTTCGGCGGTGAAGCGGTAGGCGCGGCCGACTCGGGTGTGCGGGATGAGGCCGCGTCGGGCGCGGTCCTTGACCCACCAGGCGGAGCAGCCGAGGGCTTCGGCGATCTCTTCGGGGCGGTAGAGCCGCTGCAAGGGGGCTTCGGTCCCTGTGCTGGGGCGGTGACGCACGGTGGCTGGGGGTATCGCGGAGGGGTGCAAGAAGCGCGGGTCCTCTCTCGGTTGGGGGGAGTCTCGGTCAGCGGTTCTGGACGAGGCTCGTCACGTGGCGATGGGCCCGTGCAGCAGCGTGAGGGGTGAGACTCGGAGGGCTTCGGCAATTGCGACCAGGTCGTCGACGTCGCATCGACGCTGGGCACGTTCGATGCGGGACAGCATGGTGTTGGACGTTGGGTGACCGAGCAAGGTCATGCGGACGGCCAACTGGCGCTGCGAGAAACCGCGTTCGGTGCGGAGGATTTCGATGGTGCGGGCCGTCCGCATTCCTGCGGGTCCGATTCCCAATGAGCGTGCGGGCATGGCTCCATTTGTAGCGTCCATTCGCCGGTTTGGTTAACCGGCGATCGTGGTCTATGTTCCGCTCGCGCGGCTCCTCGGGCGAAGCGGATCCCCGGGTTGAGAGGGGTCGGAAACCGGCACATCGATCGACCCTCTGACGTGGGGTGTTGTGTTGTAGCTTCCCCGTCGGCAGGAGGTCAACTGCTTCTCGATGTGATGCTTCTGGCTCGGCATCCGGGGCAACTATTTCGGCAACCGCGAATCGTGCCCTACCCTTTTCGGGCTTCCTGCTTTTTGGGCAGCCTTTCTGCCGTGAGAGATTGCGCTGGATAGGGCTGGACTTGCACGGCCTGGGTGTGGCTATGTTGACGACACCCCCGGAAAGCGAGAGCGGCCATCAGCGTGCCCCTCGCTGCCCGAAACCGGACAACTCCCCTGCCCCTGAAGCCCGTATCGCCACGATCGACGGTGAGCCGTGGGTGCCCGCCCACCTGCAACCGAGTGAGGAACCGACCTCTTGGCCCGAATCCGCACCATCAAGCCCGAAGCCTTCGTCTCCGAGTCCCTGGCCGGCGTCTCCCTGACCGCCGAGCGCACCTTCTTCGGCCTGCTCACCCAGGCCGACGACCAGGGCCGCCACCGCGACCACGCCGCGATCATCGCCGGACAGCTGTGGGTCCTGCGTCCGAACCACGGGCCCGAAGACGTCGAGAAGGACCTAGCCCAGCTCGCCGATGCCGAACTGATCTGCCGCTACAAGGGCCCAGGCGACAAGAACTACCTGCACGTCGTCACCTGGCACGAGCACCAGAAGATCAACCGGCCCAGCAAGAGCCGCCTTCCCGCCTGCCCCCGACACGACACCCAGGCCGGAGTCACGCCGAGCGCTGCCGACGTCGACATCACGGAGCCCTCACTGCCGCCTCACAGAGCCCTAGGTGAGGGCGCACGGAAGACGCGCGAACCTGCAGTGAATCCGGACGCCGATGACGAAATAGCAGGTCAGGGCGGCTTCACGGAGTCCTCCATGAGGGCTCACGGAGGACTCCCGGAGCCGTCCGTGAAGCCTCACCGTCCGGATCTAGGACCTAGGATCATGGATCTAGGAAGTACCCCTTCGGGGGGCGCAAGCGCCCCCGCGCCCGACACCGTCTCAGCTAAGCAGCTCCTTGCCGAGTACGTCGCCGCGTGCAAACACCGCCCGCCGGACGCCTTCCTGAACCATCTGGGCGGGCAGCTGCGCAAGCTCCTCGACGAGGACATCGCCCCCACCCACCTCCGGGCCGCTCTCGAACGCCATCGGGCCAAGGGGCTGTCCCCGAGCGTCCTGCCCAGCCTCGTCCACGAGGTCATGAACGCCGCCTCCCCTGCCACGTCCGCCGTCCACAGGGCTTGGACGAACCCCAGCGACATCGTCGCCGCCTACGGAGATGACCTCTGACCGCCACCCTCACCCGCGCACCCCAGCGCGTCGGCCCTCTCGCCGACCGGCTCAACGGCATCCTGACCAACCGCGGAATCGACCCCGCCGCTGCCGCCGAGGAGCCAGAGCACGAACCGGTCACCGCCCTGGAGCTGGCAGATGCCCGTATCCCGGCCCGCTACCGCCGTGCCCTGGCCGACCACTCCCAGATCACCGCCTGGGCCGACCAGATCGCCGGGGCAGGACGCCCTGGCCCTGGCGGACCGGGTATCGCCGAGGGCCCGTCGCTGCTGATCGCCGGCCCCACGGGTACGGGCAAGACCTACCAGGCATACGGCGCTGTCCGGGCCCTCCTGAGCCGAGGCGTCCGCCTGCGCTGGGAGGCCACCACCTCGGCCGATCTGCACGCACGGCTCCGCCCCCGCGCAGGCCACGACGGTGAAAGAGATCTGCAGGCGCTCGCCCGCTGCCCGCTGCTCCTCCTGGACGACCTCGGCGCGGCCAAGACCAGCGAGTGGACCGAGGAGCTCACCTACCGGCTCATCAACCAC
>NZ_JBEYFC010000017.1:0-38910 GCF_040634175.1 Streptomyces sp. NPDC007162 | reverse complement strand
TTCCGTTCCAACTGCATTCCGGTTGGCCGCCAATCTCGCCTGAACCGTTCAGAGACCATCCGCAGGAAGGCGAAGCGCGCTGTCATACGGGCCGGGCGGGATGTGAAGGGTGGCGGTGTCGCAGTCGCCCAAGCGGAGCACGTTGTCCCTGCGGTGCGGGCTGAGCGCGGCGACGTCGTCAGGGTTCACCTCCCGGCCTTGGGCGGCCATCTGGCGAAGTGCGTCGGTCGACAGGACATCTAGACCGCGCGCTTCTCGACGGTCACGGTGAGGGAATCGCCCAGGCCAACCTCGGCCTGGCCCTGCTCGACCTGGGACGGTTCGAGGAGGCGATCCCCCCGGCGTCGGGCGGTCGCGATGCACGATTACTCCGGCGACTTCAACCGCCAGGGCCGCGCCCTGCTTGACTTGGCAGGGCCCTGCGTGGTGCCCACCGCCCCGCCGCGGCACTGGCCGCCCACGAACAGGAAGTCGCCCGCCTCCGCGACCGCACCAGGAAGCGGGTACCCGCCTCGACTCCACTACGCGGGGCAGCCGGTGCCCTGTGTCGGCAGGGTAAGCGGCTTGGAAGGCCCTCATCGTCGGATCGACGAACATCACCACACACACCAACAACCCGGCAGACCTATGTGGTCACAGCACTAGCGACCCGACTGCCGTACGCCGGGCCGCACTACGGGGGTCCGGCCCGGGCGGCGTCACCACGACCCTCGACGAGGGCGGCGAGCCCGTCGAGCACGCGCCCGAGACCGAACTCCCAGGCGTGCGCGGGCCAAGTCGTCGACTGGAACGCCCCCGACGGCCACTGAGCGGCGGACCGAGGGCCCTCCTCAGTCCTTCGCCGTCGCCACCGTCACCGCCGGCACCCGTAGGGCCACCCGCCCGGGCAGGGCCGCGGCCACCAGGGCGAGCAGCGCGGCGGTCGCGACGACGGTCACGTACAGCAACGGCGTGACCGTCGGCGCGGCCCGTCCTGTCATTCCGACGCTGAACGCGGTCAGTACGGCGAGCGCGATGCCGCTGCCGAGCGCCGTGGCCAGTGTCAGCACCGAGAGCACCTCCGTGCGCAGCATCCGCAGCACCTGCCGACGGGTCGCGCCGGCCAGTCTGAGCAGCGCGAACTCGCGGACGCGGTCGGTGACCGACATGGCGAGCGTGTTGACCACGGCGATGGCGGTGAAGGCCAGCACCAGCCCCATGGCCAGGTAGTTGACCTCGGCGTTGTCCTGCTGCCGACTGGCCTGGAGGGAGTCCGCCGCGGTCGGCGAGAGAATATCGAGCCCCGGGAACTTACGGAGCGTAGTCGCGAGTTGTGCTTGTGTACGGGCTGTGCTGACGAGGACGGAGGAGGCGAGCGGGTTGTCCACATGGAGTGCGACGAGATCGTGGGCGAAGGTGAGGTCGCCGAAGCCGAGACCGCGGGCGTAGACGGCGGCGACGGTGAGCGTGGCGGGCGTGCCGTCGCCGAGGGTGAGTCTCAGGGTGCTGCCGGGCCTCAGGTGGTGCTGTCCGGCGGCCAGTTCGCTGACCGCGACGGTGCGGTCGGTGAGCCGGCCGAGGGAGCCGGCGGTGACCTCGGGGTCCCAGGTGCGCGTGAGCCCTTCGGGGGTGACGCCCTGGGCCGGGTACTTGTCGAGTCCGATGCGGACGGTCGTGCGGACCACTTCGGTGACGACGTCGTGGTGGGCGCGCAGCCGCCGTGCCGCCTCGGCCGGTACGCCCGGTCCCCGGGCGGCGACGACCCAGTCGGCGGTGACTCCGGCGCGGCTCTGGGCGCGGGCGGCGTCGGCGAGGGTCGACTGGACGAACAGCACGGTGCAGGTCATGCCGACGAGCAGGGTGAGGGGGGTGACGACGGACGCCATCCGGACGGCGTTGCCGCGCAGGTTGGCGGTGGCGAGCCGGCCGCCGTGACCGGTGAGCCGCAGAGGGCCGGCGAACAGCAGCGTGGCTGCCCTGACCAGCAGCGGGCCGAGCAGGGCGACGGAGGTGGCGAGGACCACGACGGCGAGGAAGGTGACGGGAGTCGACGCGGGCTCGGTGCGCAGGGAGGTGAGCAGGACGACGAGGACGGCTCCGCCGGCGAGCAGCAGCAGGCCGGCGGCGATCCGTCCCGGGGCGGGCCGGGCGGGCTCGACCCTGGACTCGGCCAGCGCCTCGGTCGGCCGGATCCGGCTGATCCGCCGGGAGGCGATCCGGGCGGCCCCCCAGGCGCCGGCCAGGGTCGCGGCGAGGGCGGCGAACGGCGGGAAGACACCGGTGGCGTGCTGAAGCGTGGCGGGTACGGCACCCAGGGCGACGAACCTGCTCTGCAGCCAGGCCCCGAGGGGCAGTCCGAGGAGCGCGCCCAGGGTGCCGGCCAGGGCGCCGACGACCAGCGCCTCCCGGCCCAGCAGCCGGCGGATCTGCCCGGGGGTGGCGGCGATGGCGCGCAGCAGGGCGAGTTCGCGGTGGCGTTGCTGGACGGTGAGCGCGAAGGTGCCCACGACCACCAGGATCGCCACGAGCAGTGAGGTACCGCCCATGGCGGCGCCCATGCTGACCAGCCGGACCCTGGCGGAGGCAGCGTCGAGGAACTCAACGGAGCCGCGCGCGTCCCCGGTGGAGACCTGTGCGGTGGTGCCGGCCAGCGCCCGCTTCACGGCCTGCTCCAGCCGGCCGGGGTCGGTGCCCTGCGCGGGCAGCACACCGAACGCGGTGACCTGCCCCGGGTGCGCGGCCAGCCTGCGCGCCTCGGCAGCGGAGAAGAAGAGGGACGTCTGATGGCGCACGTCCGTGGCCGGGGCGGCGATTCCGGTGATCCGGTAGGCGCGCGGGGTCTGCGTCGACTGCACGGTGAGCAGGTCGCCGGGCCGCAGCCCGGCACGGGCGGCGAGGTCGCGGTCGACGACCAGGTCGGTGGCGGCCCGCGGGGCGGTGCCGGTGACCAGCCGGTACGGGGTGAGCGCGGCGGACTCCCAGGCGTGTCCGTAGGCGGTACGGCTGCCCGTCGGGGTCGACGGCTGTGCGAGGAAGGTCAGTTCGGGCACGACACGGGCGACACCGGGCGTGCGGGCGATCCGGGCGGCCAGGTCCGTCGGCAGCCAGGCACGTTCGGCGATGGCCTTCGCCTTGTGCTTGACCTTGGCCTTGCCGTGCTGGTGCTTGACGGTGGTCCGGTGGACGTTCTGGTCGCCGGAGACCACGACGGGCGCCGCCGCGTAACGCTCGGTACGGATCGTGCCGCGCAGCCCGGTGTCGAGGAGGGTGCCGCAGGCCGCGATCAGCGCGGCCGCGCACAGCAGGGCGAGAAAGGCACCGAGGAAGGCGGCCTTGCGGGCGCGGACGGTCTTGAGTGCGTAGCGCAGCATCATGGCGTACACCGTCGTGCACCTGGTGGTCCTGGGGCACTGCGGTGGTCCGGCGTCTTTGCCGGGGGTTAACCCCACCCTGTCGGCGCGCACCGCCCTATTCCAGATCTGACTTCCTGTCAGAAGTCGTCGCCCGCCAGGAACTCCGTTTCCTCGCCCTCCTCCAGGGCCCGCCGGACGACTCTGAGGGCCATGCCCTCGGAGTACCCCTTGCGGGCGAGCATGCCGGCGAGGCGGCGGATGCGCCTGTCGCGGTCGAGTCCCCGGGTGGCGCGGAGTTTGCGGGCGACCAGTTCGCGGGCCGTCTCCTCCTCCTGCTCGGAGTCGAGTTGGCCGACGGCGTCGTCGATGAGCGCGGAGTCGACGCCCTTGGTGCGCAGTTCCCTGGCGAGTGCCCGCCGGGCCAGGCCCCGGCCGTGGTGCCGGGACTCCACCCAGGCGTCGGCGAACGCGCCGTCGTTGATCAGCCCGACCTCTTCGAACCGCGACAGCACCTCCTCGGCGACGTCGTCCGGGATCTCCCGCTTGCGCAGGGCGTCCGCGAGCTGTTTCCGGGTGCGCGGGGTCCCGGTGAGCAGGCGCAGACAGATCGCCCGCGCCCGCTCAGCCGGGTCCGCTGGAGACTCCCCCTGCTCGGCCCTCGACAAGGAGGAGGAGCCCCCGTCCTCACCGGACGGCTCCCCGAAGCCGCGCCGACGGCGCGTCCCGGGCTTCCGCGAGCCACGGCCGGGTGTCCCGTGACCGCAGTTCCCGTCCGGACCGTCGTATGCCCCCTCGCCTCCGTGCCCGCCTGTGCCGTGGGCCTCCTCGCCGTCCCCGGTGGAGCCCGGGTGGCCCCCGGTGCCCCTCCCCCGTGGGGCACCGGGGGACGTGTACTCGTGGTCGGCCCAGTCGGTTCGTCGTGTCACGGCGTCAGATCTTGGCGGTGGTGGCCTTGGGCTTGGTGACCTTGGCGGCGGCCGGGGCGGGCACCGTCTTCGCCGCGTCGTCCGCGGCCGCGGTGGTGACCGCCGCGTCTGCGCCCGGCTCGGCGGCGGGCTCCTGCGGCCGGACACCGACGCCCAGCTTCTCCTTGATCTTCTTCTCGATCTCGTTGGCCAGGTCGGGGTTGTCCTTGAGGAAGTTGCGGGCGTTCTCCTTGCCCTGGCCGAGCTGGTCGCCCTCGTACGTGTACCAGGCGCCGGCCTTGCGGACGAAGCCGTTCTCCACACCCATGTCGATCAGGCCGCCCTCGCGGCTGATGCCCTGGCCGTAGAGGATGTCGAACTCGGCCTGCTTGAAGGGCGGTGCGACCTTGTTCTTGACGACCTTCACGCGGGTGCGGTTGCCGACCGCCTCGGTGCCGTCCTTCAGGGTCTCGATGCGGCGGATGTCGAGGCGCACCGAGGCGTAGAACTTCAGCGCGCGGCCACCGGTCGTGGTCTCCGGGGAGCCGAACATCACACCGATCTTCTCGCGGAGCTGGTTGATGAAGATCGCGGTGGTCTTGGACTGGTTGAGCGCGCTGGTGATCTTCCGCAGCGCCTGGCTCATCAGACGGGCCTGCAGACCGACGTGGCTGTCGCCCATCTCGCCCTCGATCTCCGCGCGCGGCACGAGCGCGGCGACGGAGTCGATGACGATGAGGTCGAGAGCGCCGGAGCGGACCAGCATGTCCACGATCTCCAGGGCCTGCTCGCCGTTGTCCGGCTGGGAGAGGATCAGGTTGTCGATGTCGACGCCGAGCTTCTGCGCGTACTCGGGGTCGAGGGCGTGCTCCGCGTCCACGAACGCGACCTGGCCGCCGGCCTTCTGGGCGTTGGCCACGGCGTGCAGGGTCAGGGTCGTCTTTCCGGAGGACTCCGGGCCGTAGATCTCCACGACGCGGCCACGCGGCAGGCCACCGACACCGAGGGCGACGTCGAGCGCGGTCGAGCCGGTCGAGATGACCTCGATGGGCTCCTTCGACCGCTCGCCCATGCGCATGACCGCGCCCTTGCCGAACTGCCGTTCAATCTGTGCGAGCGCGGCGTCGAGCGCCTTCTCGCGGTCGGTTCCTGCCATGGGTTCCACCCGGTTTGCTTGAGTCGATCGCTTCACGTCAAAGACGCTAACGCCTGCCACTGACAATGCGCCCCGACGTCGGTCCGGCCTGTGGATAACTCAGGGACATCTACGACGAAACCATGCCGAACTGTCGCTGAATTCCCCGTTGCGAGCCGTGCCGGAGCTTCCATGAGAATGGATGTTCGATTTTCGTGTCAAGCGCACCACGCGACACTCCCGCACTTCCCCGCACGGCACTCATCCACCCCGCACGGACGGCCTCCGAGGGCCCCGCTCCCGCCCGCGGCCCGCACTGTCTGGCGAAGGGGTCACCCACTCGTGAGTTTCCGCGTGACCGTGCCCGTCGTACCGCGATGCTCGAAGAGGCGGCCGGTGGACGGCGACGCCCTGTGTGCCATGAGTGGGAGAGCGCATGACACGTGAGACGGGACGACGTGGCCTGGACGAACAGGCTGTGCTGCTGGCGGCAGGGCTGGCAGACCTGGCGGTGAGCACCCTGGGTACCGCGCTGGGGACGGTGCGGGGACTGCTGCGCCGCTCGGACGCCGGGGCGCTGGCGGCGGAGGCCGAGCACGACCTCACCGCGCGGGGCCGACTGGCCCTGGACCGGTACACGGCCGTTCCCCCGGCCCATCTGGAGGTCCTCGCCCGGCACGCCCTCGCCCGGCGGGCCGCCGACCATGGCTGACCGCTGGAATCCGGGCGCCTTCAAGAGCCGGGTCGACGACGTACTGCGCCGCTTCGTCGCCCAGGAGGCCGATCTGTTCGCGGCGATCGACCCGCTCCTGGCCCCGGTGGCCGAGCAACTGGAAGCGGCGGTCACGGACGGCAAACGGCTCCGGGCGGCGTTCTGCTACTGGGGCTGGCGCGCCGTCGGCCAGCCGGACAGCGACGCGCTGGTGCGGGCGGCGGCCTCCATGGAGCTGGTGCACGCCGCTGCCGTCGTGCACGACGACCTCATCGACGACAGCCCGCTGCGCCACGGCCGCCCCACCCCGCACATCGCCCTGCGCGCCGCCGTGAAGGACCGTCCGCACTCCGACGACACCGCGCGGTCGCTGGCGATGCTCGTGGGCGATCTGCTGATGTCGCTGGCCGGACAGCTCTTCGCGACCTGCGGACTGCCCGCCGCCTACCTCGCCCGGGCCCGCCCCCTGTGGTCGTTGCTGGCCCGGGACCTGATCGCGGGCGAGTGCCTGGAGATCCTGCGCACCGGGGCCGGTCCGGACACCGCCGCCTCGCTGAAGGTGATCCGTTACAAGACCGCCAAGTACACCGTCGAGCAGCCTCTGCTGATCGGCGGCGCCCTGGCCGGAGCCGGCGAGCGGCTGCGCGAGGGGTTCTCCGCGTACGGGCTGCCGCTGGGTGAGGCGTTCCAGCTCCGCGACGACCTTCTCGGGCTGTTCGGGGCACCGGAACACACCGGTAAGGCGAACGCCGACGACGTGCGCGGCCACCGGCCCACGGCGCTGCTGGCGGAGACCTGGCGGCTCGCCCGCGACGACGACCGGGAGCGGCTGGAGGCGTTGCTCGGCAGCCGCGATCTGGACACGGCGGGCCTGGACACGGTCCGCGAGGTGATGTGCCGGCTCAGATCACCCGACCGGATCGAGCACATGATCGGCGCGCGGGTCACGGAAGCGCTCGACGCCCTCCACGAACTGGACGTGCCGGGTCCGGCCGCCGACGCGCTGACCGCGCTGGCTCGCTCGGCCACGGTCCGCCGGTCCTGAAGCCCACGGGGAAGACCTCGACGACAAGGAGCCCTGCCGTGACCACCCATACCGAGGCCTCGATGGACACCCTGCGGGACGCCGGTGACGAACTCGCCGACGCCACGGTCGCCGCGCTCTTCGAGCGTGGCGAGGTGGGCACGTTCAACACGCTGATGCGCTACGTCTCCACCGCGGGCGCGCCGCTGCCGGACGGACTGCCCGACGTCGCACGGGAGTACCTGGAGGCCACCCGGGTCCCGCCGTCCTGGGTGGACTGGGGCGAGATGGAGAAGGCCCGGCTGTTCTTCATCGACAACAACGTGCACATCTCGACCGCCCTGTCCTTCGCCTCCATGCCCGCCTGTTACGTCGTCCCGCGCGTGGCGAAGCTGCTGTCGGCCACCCACGGGCTGAACTACCCCTCCAAGCGCATGGCGGAGACGGGCCAGTTCACCGTCTACCTGATGCGGCCCGACGCCTTCGAGGCCGGCGGCCGTTTCGTCCCGGCCGCCCAGAAGGTGCGTCTGCTGCACGCCTCCATCCGGCATCACCTCGCGCGGGAGGACCGCTGGGACCGCGGCGCTCGGCACACCGATCTGCCAGGAGGACATGATCGGCGGTCAGATGTTCTTCTCGCTGCTGGTCCTGGACAGCCTGCACCGGCTCGGCATCCACCTGTCCACGGAGGGCGCGGAAGCGTACTACTACGCGTGGCGGGTGGTGGGCGCCATGCTCGGCGTCGACCAGGACGCCGTCCCCAAGACCCTCGACGAGGCACGTGCCTTCCTCGACCTGTACATGGTCCGTTCCATGGGCCCCTCAGAGGAGGGCGCGCATCTCACCCGGCAGCTCATCGACCTCTACGAGGAGGTAGTCCCCGGCACCTTCTTCGGCCCGATCGTCTCCGCCCTGATCCGCCATCTCGTCGGCGACACCTGCGCGGACTGGCTGGAGGTGCCGCGGACCCCCTGGGACACCGTCGTCAAGGCCGTACCGCATCTCCTCGGGATCCTGGAGAGCATCGAGGACCGCTCCCCGCTGGGCGCCTGGGCCCTGGACCGCCTCGGCCACCTCACCACCGTCCTGGAACTGTCCTCCCTCACCCGTGGCCGCGTCATGCACTACGCCATCCCCGAACACCTCAGGAAGGACTACGGCGTCCCGGGCGGCGTCCCCCGCAGCCGGCGCTGGACCCCGCCGGCCGCCACGGTCTCCTGACCGCTGCCTGCTCGGCGCGGCGTATGGCGGGTGTCCTGCACAGTCGGCGGCGAACACCAGGAGCAGCACGGTCCGCAACCGCTCCAGGGTCCTCAGATACGAGGTGCCCCAGGCGTCGTGGAGTGGGCTCCGCACGGGTGAGGACATGCTGGTGGAGGTCGGCGGGATCACCCTGCGGGCGTGGCGGCGGGTGCCCTCGCATCTCGACACTCACCTGCTGAGCGCGGCGGTCTTCGCCGGGCGGGCGGTGTCGCCGACCGCGGACCCCGTCAGGACGGGGTCTCCTCGGGCTCCTCGGCCGGCCGCTGCCATATCAGCCGCCGCGCGCGCGTGAGCAGCCCCGGGCCGGCCGTGCCGCGCCGCCGGTGCCCCTGCACACGCGGGTCGTCGGTGACGTCGTACCGCTTCACATAGGCGCCCAGGAAGGCCTGGAGCGTGGCGACCGCCGGGATCGCGATCAGGGCTCCGACGGCACCGAGGAGCGCGGTGCCCGCGATGACCGAGCCGAAGGCGACCGCGGGGTGGATGTCGACGGACTTGGAGGTCAGCTTGGGCTGCAGCATGTAGTTCTCGAACTGCTGGTAGATCACGACGAACACCAGCACCCACACCGCGTACAGCGGGTTGACGGTGAACGCGATCAGCATCGGCAGCGCGCCCGCGAGATAGGTGCCGATGGTGGGGATGAACTGTGAGACCAGGCCCACCCAGACGCCGAGCACGGGCGCGTAGGGCACGCCGAGAGCCTCCAGCAGGATGTAGTGGGCGATGCCGGAGATCAGCGCCATCACACCGCGCGAGTACAGGTAGCCGCCGGTCTTGTCGACGGCGATCTCCCAGGCGCGCAGCACCTCGGCCTGGCGGGCGGGCGGCAGCACGGAGCACAGGGTGCGGCGCAGCCGGGGGCCGTCGGCGGCGAAGTAGAAGGCGAACAGCCCGATCGTCAGCAGCTGGAACAGCCCGCCGAGCACCTGCCCGGACACGTCGAGCACACCGGCCGCGCTGTTCTGCGCGTACTTGCGCAGCCAGTCGGAGTGCAGCAGGCCCTCCTGGACGTCGACCCGTCTCACGTGGCTGTGGAAGGTCTCGTTGACCCAGTTGATGACCGAGTCCAGGTAGTCCGGGAAACCCTCGACCATCTTGATGATCTGGCCGGCCAGCATCGAGCCGAGCAGGGTGACGAAGCCCGCGACGGCGACCGCCAGGCCGAGGAAGACCAGGAAGGTCGCGAAGCCGCGGCGCATACCGCGCAGGGACATCCAGCTCACCGCGGGCTCGATGGCGAGCGCCAGGAAGAACGCGATGAGGATGTTGATCAGCAGGCCGGTGAGCTGGTGGAAGGCCCAGCTGCCCAGTTGGAAGGCGGCGATGAGGGCGAGTGCCAGCACCATGGCGCGTGGCAGCCAGCGCGGCATGCGGGCACCCAGCGGCGCGGCGCCGGGGGCCGTGGAGCCGTCGGGCTGCGTCGGGCCGGCCGGGGATGCGTGCTGGGCGGTGCGCCCGTCGTCGTCAGTGGGTGCCACGGTGCAAGTCTCGCCGACGCCACCGACAACGCGTGGCCCGTGTCCGGTCTCCGTGCACGCTCAGCGCTTCTCCCCCGGAACGTTCATGACCGCGCAGACCACGCGCCACACGTCCTTGGCCGCCCAGCCGGAGTCCAGCGCCTCGTGCACGGTCAGTCCGCCGAGCTCCGTCATCACATGATCGCGCGCGAAGGTGTCGGCGTACCCGGACGAACCGAAGTGTTCCGCCATCCGCTGCCAGAAGACCGTCAACCGCATGACACCAGTATCCCGCCCCTGAGAGTGGGCCGTGCCCGGGACCGCTCGCCGAGACCGCTTTCCGCCCTACGGTCTTTCGCATGTCCGAAACCGGAGCTTCCCCACTCCCCCCTACGCCCCCGGCGCGCTCCCCCCTCTTCCGCGCCGAACAGTTCATGTGGCTCACCGCGCGCGTGCTGGAGCAGCGTCTCTTCTCGTACCACTTCCTGAACGGCGGTCCCGATCCGGTGGAGACGGCGCTGGACGCCTACCGCACCGAGGACGGCGGCTACGGCCACGCCCTGGAGCCCGATCTGCGCGGTCCGGTGAGCCAGCCGCTGCACACGGCGCACGCGCTGCGCGTCCTGGACGCGATCGGGCGGTGCGGCGGGCAGCGGGTGGAGCGCGTGTGCCGCTATCTGACGTCCGTCTCCACAGCGGACGGAGCCCTGCCGGCGATCCGTCCGAGCCAGCGCGGCTATCCGGCGGCGCCGTTCGTCCCGGTCGTCGACGACCCTCCCAGTGAGCTCCTCGCCACCGGACCGGTGGTGGGCCTGCTGCACCGCAACGAGGTGTGGCACGCGTGGCTGTTCCGGGCCACGGACTTCTGCTGGGAGGCGGTGGAGTCCCTGGACAAGTCGCACCCCTACGAGGTGGAGGCCGCGGTCGCCTTCCTGGACTCGGTGCCCGACCGCCCGCGCGCGGAGGCGGCCGCCGACCGGCTGGGCCGCCTGGTGCGCGAGCATCGGCTGGCCGCGCTGGACCCGGGCCGCCTCGACGCGTACCCGGTCGCGCCCGGCTACGCCCCGGGCGAGCACCACTTCCCGCACGACTTCGCGAGGTCCCCGCACTCCCTCGCGCGCGCGTGGTTCACCGACGAGGAGATGGAGCGGTCCCTGGAGTTCCTCGCCGCCGAGCAGGCCGAGGACGGCGGCTGGCCGATCCGGTGGCGGCAGTGGGCACCGGCCGCCGCCCTGGAGGCCCGCCCACTGGTGACGATCGAGGCGTTGCGCACCCTCAGGGCGTACGGCCGCTTCGTGGGGTGACCGGTCTCTCAGCCGGTCACGGCGCGCAGTCCCGCCGTGACCGCCACGGCGACGCCCACGACGACCAGGAAGGGCGCGCGCAGCGACAGCGCCACGGCCGCCGCCCCGACCCCGGCGGCCCGGGCGTCCAGCACCAGCGTGTGCCCGTGGGCGAAGGTCTGCTGGGCCGTGAGCGCGGCAAGGAGGGCCACCGGCAGCAGGGCGGCCAGCCGCCGTACCACCGGCCGCTCCAGGGCGCCGGCGGGCACCAGCAGCCCGGCGAGCTTGACGGCGTAGCAGCCGACGGCGGTCGCACCGATCGCGATCCAGAAGTTCACCGGGTCTCCTCGGGTGCGTCGTCGCGGGTACGGCGGGTCCGGCGGCCGGAGACGAACAGGGCGGCCGGCGCCGCCAGCGCGGCCACCAGGACCGGGACGCCGGCGGGCAGCACGGGCAGCAGGCCGAGCCCGAGCAGTACCGCGAGGCCGGCCACCGCGCGGTCGGTCGTGGTCTTCAGCATGGGGGCGAGCAGCGCCAGGAAGACGGCGGGTCCGGCCGCGTCCAGGCCCCAGGCGTCGGTGTTGCCGACGGCTTTGGCGCCGAGCGCGCCGAGCAGGGTGGTGAGGTTCCACAGCACGTACAGGCTCAGCCCGGTGACCGTGAAGCCGATCCGGGCGGCGCGCCGCGTCGGCTGGGCGAGGGTCACCGCGGTGGTCTCGTCGATCACCCACTGGGCGGCGAACGGCCGTACCGCGCGCGGGAGGGCGAGCATCTGGGACAGCCGCAGCCCGTAGAACGCGTTGCGCACCCCCAGGAAGAAGGCACCGGCCGCCGCGGTGAGCGGGTTGCCGCCCGCCGCGAGCGCGCCGACCAGGGCGAACTGGGAGGCGCCGGTGAACACCAGGAGGCTGAGCGCGCAGGTCTGGAGCAGGCCGAGCCCGCTGCCGGCCGAGGTCACCCCGAAGGCGAACCCGGACAGTCCTACGGCGACGCCGACGCCGAGGGCGTCCCGGACGACGGCGGAGTCCGGCTTCGGCCCGCGTTCGCCGTGTATGTCTGCGAGTGCTGTCTGCTGTGCCACGCCCAGGACGTTACGGGGACCCTCGCCGCGCGTCTTGTACGTTCTTGCGCTCGCGTTGGTAGGCGCCGGGCGGGACGCCGACGATCCGGGTGAAGTGGCGGTTGAGGTGCGGCTGGTCGGTGAAGCCGACGGCGACGGCCGCGTCGGCGGGGGCCGTGCCCGCGTCGAGCAGCAGCCGGGCCCGGCGCACCCGGGCGTCGGTCAGCCAGGTGTGCGGTGGCATGCCGTAGGCGTCGCGGAACGCCCGCAGCAGCGCGAAGGGGCTGCTGCCGAGGCCGGTGGCGAGGCCTTCCAGGGTCGGCGGCTCGGCCATCCGTTCCTCCAGCACGGCACGCGCGCGTGCGGCGAGCCGGGCGCCGGCGGTACGGACCGGGCGCTGCGGCAGCGGGCCGCCGTTGAGCCGCAGCAGCCTGGTCACGGCGACGCGCAGCAGGGTGTCGGCGGCGAGCGCGTTGCCCTCGTCGGCGGCGCGCAGCACCCGGTGCACCAGGGCGACGGAGTACGGATCGTCGAGCATCGGGCTGACGAAGCCGGGGGTGCCCCGGATCGCGGTGGTCTCGGCGGCGATCGCGGCCACCAGGTCGGGCGCCGGGTAGACCGCTCCGTACCGCCAGCCCTCGGGCACTCCGGCCCGGCCGGTGTGCGCGGTGTCGGGATTGACGAGCGCGAGCGCCCCGGTTCCGACGGTCACGTCCGAGCCCCGGTGCCGGAAGACCTCGACCCCGTCCGCGATCCCGGCGATCACGAAGTGCTCGTGGGTGTGCCGGACGAAGGTCTTCCGGATGTACCGGGCCCGCAGCAGGTCGACGTCGGGCAGTGCCTCGTACCGCCAGTGCCGCGCCCGCTCACCCAATCCGCTCATACGACCATTGTCGGCCGCACCCTCGCCCTCGACCTGCTCCAAGCGTCCCACGCCCCACCGCCCACTCCCGCCTCGTCACCTCGGCCACCGCGCACCCCGCCGCCCGCCGCGCTCCCACCCACCCTGTCATCGGCGTTTGCGCAGGTCAGGTCGATTGTCGGTGGTCGGGTGCAGGATGGACCCATGGCGAAATCCGCTCACCGAGCCCTCGACGGCTTCTCCCCCGCGACCCGCGGCTGGTTCACGGGGGCGTTTTCCGCGCCCACCGCGGCCCAGGCGGGCGCGTGGCAGGCCATCGGCGCAGGCTCGGACGTGCTGGTGGTCGCCCCGACCGGCTCCGGCAAGACGCTGGCCGCCTTCCTCGCCGCCCTGGACCAGCTGGCCTCCACCCCACCGCCGGCCGACCCGAAGAAGCGTTGCCGGGTGCTGTACGTGTCGCCGCTGAAAGCCCTCGCCGTCGACGTCGAGCGGAACCTGCGCAGTCCGCTGACCGGCATCCGCCAGGAGTCCGTCCGCCTCGGCCTGCCCGAGCCGGAGGTGAAGGTCGGCATCCGCTCCGGCGACACCCCGGCCGCCGAGCGCCGCGCCCTGTCCACCCGCCCGCCGGACATCCTGATCACCACTCCGGAGTCCCTGTTCCTGATGCTGACGTCGGCCACGCGCGACGCGCTGACGGGCATCGAGACGGTGATCCTGGACGAGGTGCACGCGGTGGCCGGCACCAAGCGCGGGGCGCATCTCGCACTCTCCCTGGAGCGGCTGGACGAGCTGCTGCCGAGGCCCGCCCGCCGCATCGGCCTGTCCGCGACCGTCCGCCCGGTCGACGAGGTGGCCCGCTATCTGTCGCCGCGCCGCAAGGTGGAGATCGTCCAGCCCGAGTCCGGCAAGGAGTTCGACCTCTCCGTGGTCGTGCCGGTCCAGGACATGGGCGAGCTGGGCGGCTCCCCGGCCCGCGACGGTGCCGAGGGAGCGGAGAAGCCGTCGATCTGGCCGCATGTGGAGGAGCGGATCGCCGACCTGGTGCAGGCCCACCGCTCCACCATCGTGTTCGCCAACTCCCGCCGGCTGGCGGAGCGGCTGTGCAACCGGCTCAACGAGATCGCCTACGAGCGGGTGACCGGCGAGCCCCTGGACGAACACCATTCCCCGGCCGAGCTGATGGGCGGCTCGGGCGCGGCCCAGGGCGCCCCGCCGGTCATCGCCCGCGCGCACCACGGTTCGGTCTCCAAGGAGCAGCGCGCGCTCGTGGAGGAGGATCTCAAGGCCGGCCGGCTGCCCGCGGTGGTGGCCACCTCCAGTCTCGAACTGGGCATCGACATGGGCGCGGTGGACCTGGTCGTCCAGGTCGAGTCCCCGCCGTCGGTCGCCTCCGGACTGCAGCGCGTCGGCCGCGCGGGACATCAGGTCGGCGCGGTCTCCACCGGTGTGGTCTTCCCCAAGTACCGCGGCGACCTGGTGCAGGCGGCCGTGGTCACCGAGCGGATGCGCACCGGCTCCATCGAGTCCCTCCGGGTCCCCGCCAACCCTCTGGACGTGCTCGCCCAGCAGCTGGTCGCGATGACCGCCCTGGACACCTGGCAGGTGGACGACCTGCTGACGACGGTCCGCCGCGCGGCCCCCTTCGCCTCCCTGCCGGAGTCGGCGTTCACGGCGGTCCTGGACATGCTCGCGGGCCGCTATCCGTCGGACGCGTTCGCGGAGCTGCGCCCGCGGGTGGTCTGGGACCGGGTCGCGGGCACGGTCACGGGCCGCCCGGGCGCCCAGCGGCTCGCCGTCACCTCCGGCGGCACCATCCCCGACCGCGGTCTCTTCGGTGTCTTCCTCGCCGGTGCCGACCCCAAGAAGGGTGGCGGCCGGGTCGGTGAGCTGGACGAGGAGATGGTCTACGAGTCCCGGGTCGGCGACGTCTTCACCCTCGGCACCAGCTCCTGGCGGATCGAGGACATCACCCGCGACCGGGTCCTGGTCTCCCCCGCGCCCGGCGTCCCCGGCCGGCTGCCCTTCTGGAAGGGCGACCAGCTGGGCCGCCCGCTCGAACTGGGCCGCGCGGTCGGCGCGTTCCTGCGCGAGGTGGGTTCTCTCCCCAAGGACGACGCCCGGCTGCGCCTGCTGGCGGCGGGTCTCGACGCGTGGGCGGCGGACAACGTGCTGTCCTACCTGGACGAACAGCGCGAGGCCTGCGGCCACGTCCCCGATGACCGCACGATCGTCGTGGAGCGCTTCCGCGACGAACTGGGCGACTGGCGCGTGGTCGTCCACTCGCCCTTCGGGGCCCAGGTGCACGCCCCCTGGGCGCTGGCCCTCGGCGCCCGGCTGTCCGAGCGGTACGGCATGGACGCGCAGGTCATGCACGCGGACGACGGCATCGTGCTGCGGCTGCCGGACGCCGACCTGATGGGCCTGGACCTGCTGGACCAGGCCCCTGTGCGGGTCGGCAGCGAGTACGACGCCGAACAGGCCCCGGTCGGCGCGGCCGACGTCGCCTTCGACAAGGGCGAGGTCGACCGGATCGTCACCGACCAGGTCGGCGGATCCGCCCTGTTCGCCTCCCGCTTCCGCGAGTGCGCCGCCCGCGCGCTGCTGCTCCCGCGCCGCAACCCCGGCAGGCGCACCCCGCTGTGGCAGCAGCGCCAGCGGGCCGCCCAGCTCCTGGAGGTGGCGAGCGAGTTCGGTTCGTTCCCGATCGTCCTGGAGGCGGTCCGCGAGTGCCTCCAGGACGTCTTCGACCTGCCCGGCCTGGTCGAGCTGATGGGCGACCTGGAGTCCCGCAAGGTCCGCCTGGTCGAGGTCACCACCCCCGAGCCCTCCCCCTTCGCCCGCTCCCTGCTGTTCGGGTACGTCGCCCAGTTCCTGTACGAGGGCGACTCGCCGCTCGCCGAGCGCCGCGCGGCCGCGCTCTCCCTGGACTCGCGGCTGCTGGCCGAGCTGCTGGGCCAGGCGGAGCTGCGCGAACTGCTCGACGCCGAGGTCCTCACGGAGCTGGAGAGCGAACTCCAATGGCTCAGTGAGGACCGTCGGATCAAGGACCTGGAGGGAGTCGCCGACGTACTGCGGCTGCTGGGGCCGCTGACGGACGCCGAGTTGGCCGAGCGGGGCGCCGAACCGCAGTGGGCCCGGGACCTCTCCGGCGCCCGCCGGGCCATCAAGGTCCGTATCGGCGGCGCCGACCACTGGGCGGCGATCGAGGACGCGGGGCGGCTGCGCGACGCCCTCGGCACGGCCCTGCCGGTCGGCGTCCCCGAGGCGTTCACCGAGCCGGTGAAGGATCCGCTCGGCGACCTCCTCGCCCGGTACGCGCGCACCCACGGCCCGTTCACGTCGGCCACCGCTGCCGCCCGCTTCGGACTCGGGGTGGCGGTCACCGAAGGCGCGTTGCAGCGGCTCGCCGCGGGCGGGCGGGTCGTGCAGGGCGAGTTCCATCCGGCGGGCATCGGTCAGGAGTGGTGCGACGCGGCCGTGCTGCGCAGGCTGCGCCGCCGGTCCCTGGCCGCGCTGCGGCACGAGTTGGAGCCGGTGGCACCGGCCGCGCTCGCACAGTTCCTGCCGCAGTGGCAGCACATCGGCAAGGGGCACGGGCTGCGGGGCGTCGACGGGCTGGTGCGCGCCGTCGAGCAGTTGCAGGGCGCGTCCGTCCCGGCCTCGGCGCTGGAGAAGCTGGTCCTGCCGTCCCGGGTGGCCAACTACACGCCGTCCATGCTGGACGAACTCACCGCGGCAGGCGAGATCGTGTGGGCGGGCGCGGGCGCCCTGCCCGGCAAGGACGGCTGGGTCTCCCTGTATCTGGCGGACGCGGCCCCCCTGCTCCTTGCACCACCGCACCCACTGGAGCTGACGGCTCTGCACCAGTCCGTACTGGACGCCCTCTCCGGCGGCTACGGCCTGTTCTTCCGTCAGATCGCCGACCAGGTCCGGGCCACCACCCACCCCGACGCCACCGATCCCCAACTGGCGGACACGCTCTGGGACCTGGCGTGGTCGGGGCGGCTCACCAACGACACGCTGGCCCCGATGCGCTCCCTGCTGGGCTCCGGCCGTACCGCCGGGTCCACGGCCCACCGCGCCAAGCGCACCGTCCCGCGCGGCCGCTACGGCTCCCTGACGGCCGCCGCCCGCACGGCATCCCGTTCGGGTCCGCCGACCGTCGCCGGCCGCTGGTCCCTGCTCCCCGAGCCCGAGCCGGACACCACCGTGCGCGCCCACGCCCTGGCCCGCACCCTGCTGGACCGGCACGGTGTGGTGACCCGGGGCGCGGTCGCGGCGGAGGGTGTCGAGGGCGGTTTCTCGGCGGTGTACCGGATCCTGTCGGCGTTCGAGGAGAGCGGGCAGGCCCGCCGGGGCTATGTGGTCGAGGGTCTGGGCGCGGCCCAGTTCGCGATGGACGGAGCGGTCGACCGGCTGCGCGCGGTGTCCAATGCCCGCGAACGCGGCGAGGGCAGGCCCGGCACCGGCTTCCCGAACGGCACCGGCGGCGGCTTCGGAAACGGCACCGGCTTCGGGGACGGCGGCCTTACCCCTTCGGCCGCCTTCGGCGCCGAGGCGCCCGTCACCCCCCTCGGCCCCTTCGACGGAACCGGCCTCGCCGGGGTCGACGGCGACTTCACCTGGCCCCCCGAGCCGCCCACGGCCCCCGGCGACTACGTCTCCCCCAAGGACTTCGCCCCCGGCGGACCCTTCGCCGATTCCTCCGCCGACCCCTTTGCCGCCCCCGGCCACGGCGGCCCCCGGGGCGGCAGCCAGGTCACCCCCCACACCTACGGCAACCATCACACCCGCACCCCCGCAGGGCCCGACCCCAGAGCCGCGGTCCTCGCCGCGGCCGACCCCGCCAACGCCTACGGTGCCGCGCTCCCCTGGCCCGAGCCACCCACCGGCGCCGGGCACAAGCCGGGCCGCAAGGCGGGCTCGCTGGTCGTCCTGGTCGAGGGCGAGCTGACGCTGTACATGGAGCGGGGCGGCAAGACTCTGCTGGCCTGGCCCTCCGCCCCGGACACGGCCGCACCCGACGACCGGCGCCTGCGTACGGCGGCGGAGGCTCTCGCGGCGGCTGCCCGCGCGGGCAGCCTCGGCACGGTGACGGTGGAGCGGGTCAACGGCGCCGCGGCCCTGACCTCTCCGCTGGGCATCCTCCTGGAGGGGGCGGGTTTCATAGCGACCCCCCGCGGCCTTCGCCTACGGGCGTGAACGCCATGGACATCCGCCATGCTCACCGTGCGCCCCTCGCGCCCTCCGGGACCCAGCCCGGCACCCGCGTGCCACTCTTGACCCATGCCCGAGGGTGACACGGTCTGGCAGGCCGCACGGCGCCTGCACGACGCGCTCGCCGGCAAGGTGCTGGCCCGCAGCGACTTCCGGGTGTCCAGATACGCCACGGTCGACCTCGGCGGGCGTACCGTCCTCGGCACCGTGCCCCGTGGCAAGCACCTGCTGACCCGTTTCGAGGACGGCGTGACCCTGCACACGCACCTGCGGATGGAAGGCGCGTGGAAGGTCTACGGCACCGGGGAGCGCTGGAAGGGCGGCCCCGCCCACCAGATCCGGGTGGTCCTGAGCACCGTCGACCGCACGGCCGTCGGTTACCGCCTCCAGGTCCTGGAGCTCCTGCGCACGTGCGAGGAGGACGCCGCGGTGGGCCACCTCGGCCCCGACCTGCTGGGCCCGGACTGGAACCCCGAGCGCGCCCTCGCCAACCTCCTCGCCGACCCCGCCCGCCCGCTCGGCGAGGCCCTGCTCGACCAGCGCAACCTCGCCGGCATCGGCAATGTCTACAAGAGCGAGCTCTGCTTCCTGATCGGCGCCACTCCCTGGCTCCCGGTCGGCGCGCTCCCCGCCGACCGTGCCGCGCACCTCCCCCACCTCGCACAGCGGGTCCTGGAGGCCAACCGGGAACGCCCGGTCCGCCGGACGACGGGCCTGCGCAACCAGGACCTGTTCGTCTACGGTCGTGCGGGCCGCCCCTGCCTGCGCTGCCGCACCCCGATCCGCCTGGCCGACCAGGGCGACGGCTCCCGCGAACGCCCCACCTACTGGTGCCCGGTCTGCCAGACCGGGCCGGCTCCGGCCCGCAGCACACGCACGACCAATTGACGACCCGTCAGAAACGCTCGTACGGTCCCTTCATGCCAGTCAATGCGTACGACCTCACCGGACGCACCGCATTCGTCACCGGCGCCGCCAGCGGCATCGGCCGGGCCTCGGCCGTGCTGCTCGCCGAGGCGGGCGCGACCGTGCACTGTGGAGACCTGGACGCGGACGGACTGCACGGGACCGCCGCACTGATCAAGGAGGGCGGCGGCACCGCCCACACCCACACCCTCGACGTGACGGACCGGGCGGGGCTCGCACGGGCCGTACGGTCCTGCGAGCGGCTGGACATCATGGCGGCGGTCGCCGGGATCATGCACCGCAGTTCCGTCCTGGAGACCCGCGACGAGGACCTCGACCGGGTACTGGCCGTCAACTTCAAGGGCGTCCTGCACAGCTGCCAGGAGGCCGCGCGGCTGATGCTGGAGCGGCGGACCGGGGGCAGCATCGTCACCATGGCGTCCGGCGCGATCGACACCGGCGGCCCCGGCCTGCTCTGCTACGGCGCCGCCAAGGCGGCCGTGGTGCAGCTGACCAAGACGCTCGCGAACGAGGTCGGCGGGCAGGGCATCCGGGTCAACGCGGTCGCCCCGGGCTGGATCCGGACGCCCATGACCGACCGCGACGACAGTGCGCAGCAGCGGCGGACGGAGGCGGGGATGGCCCGGATGTCGCCGCTGGGCCGGGTCGGTGAGGCGGCGGACATCGCGCACGCCGTGCTCTATCTGGCCTGCGACGCCTCGTCGTTCATGACGGGCCAGATCCTGCGCCCGAACGGAGGGGTGGCGATGCCCTGGTAGGGCGCCGGCCCTGCCAGGCGGCCCGCCACCTGCCCGGGCCGAGGGCGCCCGTGGCCCGGGATCTCGGCACACAGTTCACCGGCAGCAGACTCAGCCCCCAGCCGCCCGCGGCCACGGTGGCCTCCAGCGCCCCGGCGCCGTCGGCGAACGTGATCCGCAGCACGGCCCACCACCACAGCGCCGCGAACCCCAGGGCAACCCCCCAGCGCATCATCCGCCCCATCTTGGCCGCCACCTCCAGCCGGACGCTAGAACGCCGCCCGGCCCACCGGGGAGGCGCACCGAGGGCTCACCGGTGCAACGGCCGTCGGCCGGCATCGGCCTCTGCTACGCGTTCTCCGCCTGGAACATCCAGTGATGCTTCTCCAGATCCGCCGTGACGGCGATGAAGATGTCCTGGGACACCGGATCCGGTTCCGCGGTCGCCGTGATCCGCTCCCGCATCCGGGCGATCACCGCGCCCAGCGCGTCCGCCAGGGCCGCCACCGCGTCCGAGTCCTTGACCCAGCCCGCGGGGGCCGCCGAGATACCGCTGCCCGCGGCCACCGTGGCCGCGCGTCCGTCCGGTGAGACACCCAGCGCGGACGCCCGTTCCGCGACCGTGTCGGAGTGCGTACGGGCCGAGTCGACCACTTCGTCGAGCTGGAGGTGGACGGACCGGAAGCGGGGGCCGACCACGTTCCAGTGGACCTGCTTGGCGACCAGGGCCAGGTCCACCAGGTCGACGAGGGCGCCCTGCAACGCCTCGGCCACGGTCTTCAGGTCCGCGTCGGACAGCGGACTCTTCACGACGTACATGCGTTCTCTCCGGTGGTCGGCCCCCTGTCACGTCTCTCCACGATGACCGCAGCACCGGGTACCGGCAAACGGACGCACCCCGGCGTCGGGCGCGCGAAGGCCCCGGCTGCGCCCTTCCAGGTTCCCCTGGGGAGGCACGGCCGGGGCCTCGTGCACTTCTTCGGCGCCGGGTCGGCGCCACGTCGGTGAAGACCAGCGCGGGCGTTACGCCGCGACCACGTCCACCGCTTCGGCGGGTGCCTTGATGGTCACCCGTTCCGGTGGCACACCGGTCACCGAGACGGTGCCCAGCATCGGGCGAACCGGCGTCGGTACGGACTCGGTGGCCTGGGCGGACTGGGCCAGCTCGGCGAGGGCGAGCTCGTCGCTCACTTCCCGCATGAGCTCGGACATCCGTACGTCCAGCGCGTCGCAGATGGCGGAGAGCAGTTCGGAGGAAGCCTCCTTCTGCCCCCGCTCCACCTCGGAGAGATAGCCGAGCGAGACTCGGGCGGAGGAGGAGACTTCGCGCAGAGTACGGCCCTGGCGCTGGCGCTGCCGACGCAGCACGTCACCCAGCAGGCGACGGAGCAGAATCATCGGTGGCTCCCTCCTCGGACCGCGTAACCGCATCCTTCACGCCCCACCGTACCGCCTTGCGCCGCGGCCGTGCGGGGAGCGATGTCGTGTTCACTCAGGGCTGCAAACATCAAAACCCCCCGTTCTGTTCCGTATCCTGTGTCCGCTCATTCCCGGTCTGTTCGTTCGCAAGCTCCTTCAGGAGCAGTGCGAGTACGCTCCGTACACTCTCTCTACGAATTTCCGCGCGGTCGCCGTTCAACCGCAGGGCCGCCACTTTTCCGCCGCCGGCAGAACCGGAACCCGTCGTGAAGGGGCCGTCGACCGCCACGAAGACCGTGCCCACGGGGCGGCCGTCCTGCGGTTCGGGTCCGGCGACCCCGGTGGTCGCGAGGCCCCAGTCGGCGCCGAGCGCTGTGCGTACTCCGGCGGCCATCTGGGCCGCGACCTGCGGATCCACCGCTCCACGCTGGGCCAGCAGGGTGGCGTCGACACCGAGGAGTTCGTGCTTCAGCTCGGTGGCGTAGGCGGTGACGGAACCGCGGAACACCTTGGAGGCTCCCGGGACGGTGGTGATCTCGGCCGCGACCAGTCCACCGGTCAGCGACTCGGCCACAGCGAGGCTCTGGCCTCTCACCGTCAGTAGTCGCACCAGTTCGGCGGCCGTGGAATTCACGCTTCCGTCTCCTCCGACGCCGCTGTCCGCTCGGCGATTCCCCGCCGCCGCAGCACAATGGCTTGTCTCACGTAGTCGAGGCCCGTGACGACCGTCAGGACGACGGCCACTGCCATCACCCAGAACCTCAGGGTCGCCAGCCACCCCGTCAGTGCCAGCACGTACATCCCGACCGCCACGCCCTGGGTGAGGGTCTTGAGCTTGCCGCCGCGGCTGGCCGGGATCACGCCGTAGCGGATGACCACGAAACGCATGAGCGTGATGCCGAGTTCCCTGGCGAGGATCACGATCGTCACCCACCAGGGCAGGTCGCCCAGCGCGGACAGGCAGACCAGCGCCGCTCCCATGATCGCCTTGTCGGCGATGGGGTCGGCGATCTTGCCGAAGTCGGTGACCAGGTTGTAGGTGCGGGCCAGATGACCGTCGAACAGGTCGGTGATCATGGCGATGGCGAAGGCCGCCCAGGCGAGCGAGCGCCATGCCGGGTCGTATCCGCCGTCGGCGAGCATCAGCGCGACGAAGCCGGGCACCAGGAGCAGCCGGAGCATGGTCAGCAGATTGGCGACGTTCCACACACTGGCCTGGTTGACGGCGGCGGCCGCGATCTTTCCGCCGCGCGGCGGCTTCTCCTCGTTCTGCGAGCCGCTCTGCGTGCTGCTGCCCTGTGCGGAGGTGGGACCGGAGGTGGCGGCGGAGCCCGGGGCGCCGTGCGCGCCGGGGGGACCGCCCGCGGCGGACGCCGGGACTCCGGTCATCTGCCGTCCTCCTCGCTCCATGCGGCCGCGCCCTGCAGCGGCTCGGCCACCAGGTCGACACCTTCCGTACCGACCACCTTGGCCTCGACCATACGACCGGGATGCAACCCCTCGCCGCTCGTGAGCAGCACCTGTCCGTCGGTCTCGGGCGCCTGGTGGGCCGCGCGGCCGTACACGCCGTCCTCCTCGTCGACCGTCTCCACGAGGACGTGCAGGGTCTCGCCGACGCGCTCCTCGGAACGCTGCGAGACGAGTTCCTCGGCGAGCTGGGAGATGTGCGCGAGGCGCTCGGCGACGACGTCCTCGTCGAGCTTGTTCTCGTACGTCGCCGCCTCGGTGCCCTCCTCGTCGGAGTAGCCGAAGACACCGATGGCGTCCAGCCTGGCGCCGTTCAGGAACCGCTCCAGCTCGGCCAGGTCGGACTCGGACTCACCGGGGAAGCCGACGATGAAGTTGGAGCGGACACCGGCCTGCGGGGCCTTGCCGCGGATGGTGTCGAGCAGTTCCAGGAAGCGGTCGGTGTCGCCGAAGCGCCGCATGGCCCGCAGCACGCCGGGGGCGGAGTGCTGGAAGGACAGGTCGAAGTAGGGGGCGACCTTCGGAGTGGAGGTCAGCACGTCGATCAGGCCGGGGCGCATCTCGGCGGGCTGGAGGTAGCTGACGCGCACCCGCTCGATGCCGTCGACCTCGGCCAGCTCGGGCAGCAGGGACTCCAGGAGGCGGATGTCGCCGAGGTCCTTGCCGTAGGAGGTGTTGTTCTCGGAGACCAGCATGATCTCCTTGACGCCCTGCTCGGCCAGCCAGCGGGTCTCGTTCAGCACGTCGCTCGGGCGGCGCGAGATGAAGGAGCCGCGGAAGGACGGGATGGCGCAGAAGGAGCAGCGACGGTCGCAGCCGGAGGCGAGCTTCACCGAGGCGACCGGGGAGCCGTCCAGGCGGCGGCGCAGGGGCGCACGCGGCCCTGAGGCGGGCGCGAGGCCCTCCGGCAGGTCGGCCGGCGCGTGGCCCGGCAGGGCCACCGAGGCGGCCGAGTCCTGTCGCTCTGCCGGGCTGACAGGCAGCAGCTTGCGCCGGTCGCGCGGGGTGTGGGCGGCGTGGATGCCGCCGCTGAGGATCGTCTGCAGGCGGTCGGAGATGTCGGCGTAGTCGTCGAAGCCGAGCACGCCGTCCGCCTCGGGCAGCGCCTCGGCGAGTTCCTTGCCGTACCGCTCGGCCATGCAGCCCACCGCCACGACGGCCTGGGTTCTGCCGTGGCCCTTGAGGTCGTTGGCCTCCAGGAGGGCGTCCACGGAGTCCTTCTTGGCGGCCTCGACGAAGCCACAGGTGTTGACGACGGCGACGTCGGCGTCCGACGCGTCCTCGACGAGGTCCCAGCCGTCCGCCTCCAAACGGCCTGCGAGCTCCTCCGAGTCCACCTCGTTACGGGCGCAGCCGAGAGTGACAAGTGCGACGGTACGGCGTTCAGGCATGGGCTCAAGACTACTTTGTCTCACCGACAGCCCACGTCGAAGGGGCTGGCCGATCATGGCCAACCCCTTGGGCATGTGCTGGATCCGAACGCTTATCCGACTTCCGGGTCGCCCTTGGTGTACGTCAGGCGCTCCACGGCACCCGGCTGGAACTGGTCCTCGATCTTCTTGCCGTTGACGTAGAGCTGGATGGCTCCGGCGTCGCCGAGGATCAGGTTGATCTTGGAGCTGTCCTGGAAGGTCTTGGAGTCGCCCTTCTTCAGCAGCCCGTCGAAGAGCATCCGGCCGTTGTGGTCCTTGGCCGAGATCCAGCTGCGTCCGTTGGCCGCGCTGACCTGGACGGTGACCTTGTCCTGCGGCGCGGCGGCGATCGCGCTGTCCGAGGGCTCGGGGGCCTTGCCGGGCTTGCTCTCCTTCGGGGTGGGCGAGGCCGGCTTGCTGGTCGACGGGCTGGCTCCCTCGGCGACCGACTGCTTGGCGTCGTCGCCGCCACCACCCTTGAAGGCGGTGAAGCCGACGAAACCGATCACGACGACGATCGCGGCGACCATCGCCGCCGTCCAGTTGGGGCCGCGCCGCTCGGGCCGGATGCGTTCCGCCTCGAAGAGCGGTGCGGCAGGCGTCGGCGCGGGCCGCCCACCACCGTGCTCGGCCGCGAACTGCGCGAGCAGCGGCTCCGGGTCGAGGCCGACGGCCCTGGCCAGGGTCCGGATGTGCCCGCGGGCGTAGACGTCGCCGCCGCAGGGGGCGAAGTCGTCGGCCTCGATGGCGTGCACGATGGCGATCCGGACCCGGGTGCTCCCGCTGATGCCGTCGACGGCCAGCCCGGCGGCGATGCGGGCCTGCTTGAGGGCTCGGCCTACGGAGGGGCGGTTTTCCTCGGACACGTCTTGGAACGGACGCTCGTCTTCAGGGGAGTTGCTGCCGATGGACACGGGGGCGCCTTTCGAGCGTTTAGCCGCCTGTGCTGGAGGTTCAGTCTAGGGGGGGTACGAAAGGGTGAGGCAACCGGACGATACGACTTTGTACGCCATCGGTATGGCTGGACACCCCGATGACAGGTCAGGTGTGCGCCCCAGGTTGGAGTACACACCTTTCCTCTCGCTCAACTTGACGTACGTCAAAGGGAAACGGTTGCCCGACGATCTCTAACGGGTGGATCACGACATGCCTCCACCCGGCCTACAGGCGCCCGTGCCCCTGAGACAGACCTACCCTTCAGACTCCCCACGGATCACGGCGAGCACTCCGTCCAGCTCATCGGGTTTCACAAGAACATCACGTGCCTTGGACCCCTCGCTGGGCCCGACGACCCCGCGCGACTCCATGAGGTCCATGAGCCGGCCGGCCTTGGCGAACCCGACGCGCAGCTTGCGCTGGAGCATGGACGTCGAGCCGAACTGCGTGGAGACGACCAGCTCGGCCGCCTGGCACAGCAGGTCGAGGTCGTCGCCGATGTCCTCGTCGATCTCCTTCTTCTGCTTGGTGCCCACGACGACGTCGTCCCGGAAGACCGGTGTCATCTGGTCCTTGCAGTGCTGGACGACGACGGCGATCTCTTCCTCGGTGATGAACGCGCCCTGCAGACGGGTCGGCTTGTTCGCCCCCATCGGCAGGAAGAGTCCGTCGCCCTTTCCGATCAGCTTCTCCGCGCCGGGCTGGTCGAGGATGACCCGGCTGTCGGCCAGCGAGGAGGTGGCGAACGCGAGCCGGGAGGGCACGTTCGCCTTGATCAGACCGGTGACGACGTCGACCGACGGGCGCTGGGTGGCGAGCACCAGGTGGATACCGGCGGCCCGCGCGAGCTGCGTGATGCGCACGATCGCGTCCTCGACGTCACGCGGGGCGACCATCATCAGGTCGGCGAGCTCGTCGACGATCACCAGCAGGTACGGGTACGGGCTGAGCTCCCGCTCGCTGCCCTCGGGCAGCTTCACCTTGCCCTCGCGGATCGCCTTGTTGAAGTCGTCGATGTGCCGGAACCCGAACGCGGCCAGGTCGTCGTAGCGCAGGTCCATCTCGCGCACGACCCACTGGAGCGCCTCGGCGGCCCGCTTGGGGTTGGTGATGATCGGCGTGATGAGGTGCGGGATGCCCTCGTAGGCGGTCAGCTCGACCCGCTTGGGGTCGACGAGGACCATCCGCACGTCCTCCGGAGTGGCCCGCATCATGACCGAGGTGATCAGGCAGTTGATGCAGGACGACTTGCCGGAGCCGGTGGCGCCCGCGACCAGCATGTGCGGCATCTTCGCGAGCGAGTGCATGACGTAGCCGCCCTCGACGTCCTTGCCGAAGGCGACCAGCATCGGGTCGTCGTCCTCGGCGGACTCGGCGAGCCGCAGCACGTCACCGAGGTTGACCATCTCCCGGTCGGTGTTGGGGATCTCGATGCCGACCGCGGACTTGCCGGGGATCGGGCTGATGATCCGCACGTCCGGGCTGGCGACGGCGTACGCGATGTTCTTGGTGAGCGCCGTGATCCGCTCGACCTTCACGGCCGGGCCGAGTTCCACCTCGTACCGGGTGACCGTCGGTCCGCGTGTGAAGCCGGTGACGCGCGCGTCGACCTTGAACTCCGAGAAGACGGTGGTGAGCGAGGCGACGACGGCGTCGTTGGCCGCGCTGCGCGCCTTGCCCGGGCCGCCGCGGGTGAGCAGGTCCAGTGACGGCAGCGAGTAGGTGATGTCGCCGGAGAGCTGGAGCTGCTCGGCGCGCGGGGGCAGGTCGCGGGGTTCCTCGGGGGCCGGTTTCGTCAGGTCCGCGACGACCGGTTCGCCCTTGAGCTTCTCCTGCCTGGGCCGCGCCGCCGGAACCGGGCCGGGGGCCGGCACCGGCGTGGACGTGGGTGCGGGCGTGGTCTCCTCGCGGTCGCCGACGCTGACGCCCTGGGTGAGGTCGGCGACGAGCGGCGAGGGCGGCATGCCGTGCAGGACCGCGCCGTCGAGCGCGGCGGCGGCCGCCGCCGCGACGTCCACGGCGTCCAGCCGGCGGCCCATGTCGGGCTGCGGCACCGCGGAGCGCCTCGGGCGGCCCCGGCGCTTGCTGAGCGCTTCCTGCTCGGCCGTGTCGGGGTCGTAGTCCGCCGGGGCGCCGGTGCGCTTGCGGGGGCGCGCGGGCAACGCCTCGCGCCACTGGTCGTCGTAGCGCTCGTCGTCCTCGGTGTAGTCGGTGTAGCCGACGTAGTCGTCCGGTTCGGGGTCGTGCAGCAGCCCGAGGCGCACGCCCAGCGCCCGCAGCCGCTGCGGGATCGCGTTCACCGGGGTCGCGGTGACGACCAGCAGTCCGAAGACCGTGAGCAGCACCAGCAGGGGTACGGCGAGGACCTCGGTCATGGTGTACGTCAGGGGGGTCGCCGCCGCCCAGCCGATGAGGCCGCCGGCGTCCCTTATGCCCTGCATGCCGGCGCTGCGGGCGGGCGAGCCGCAGGCGATGTGGACCTGCCCGAGCACGCCGATGACCAGGGCGGACAGTCCGATCACGATCCGGCCGTTGGCCTCCGGCTGCTCGGGGTGGCGCATGAACCGGACGGCGATCGCCGCGAGCAGTATCGGCACCAGCAGGTCGAGACGCCCGAAGGCGCCGGTGACGAGGATCTCGACCAGGTCGCCGACCGGGCCGCGCAGGTCGGCCCAGGTGCCGGCGGCGACGATCAGGGCGAGGGCGAGCAGGAGCAGGGCGACGCCGTCCTTGCGGTGGGCCGGGTCCAGGTTCCTGGCTCCCTGTCCTATGCCGCGGAACACGGCGCCGACGGCGTGCGCGAGGCCGAGCCAGAGGGCGCGCACCAGGCGGACGACACCCCCGGTGGGGCTGGGCGCCGGCCTGGGCGGCGGGGCGGACTTCCTGGCCGCGGGCCTCTTGGCTGGCGCCTTCTTGGCCGGGGCCTTCTTCGGGGCGGCCCTCTTCGCCGGAGCCTTCGAGGGAGCGGCCTTCTTCGCGGGCTGCTTCTTGGCTGCCGAGGGACGTGAGGCCATGGGTGTGAGGTTACCGGGGGATGCGACGGGGGACACGTGTGCCCACTGCTTCACCCGTACGTGTCGCCCTTGCCGAGGCACGGAACTGACGCACGCTCATGGGCAACTGTGTCCGCCGCCGCGGTCAGTTCTGCGACGGGAGCGGTGCGGCACCGCCGCCCGTACCCGGTTCGAGGGCGTCGAGCGCCCGGCGCAGGCCGGTGAGTTTGCGCTCCAGATGGGCCGCCGTGGCCACCGCGGCCGCGTCCGCGGACTCGTCGTCCAGCTGCTTGGACAGCGCCTCGGCCTGCTCCTCGACGGCGGCGAGCCGCGCCGACAGCTCGGCGAGCAGCCCCGCGGACTCCTTGCCGGCCACCGCGCCGCCCCTGGCACCGCCCTCCAACTGCAGCCGCAGCAGCGCCGCCTGCTCCCGGAGCTGGCAGTTCTTCATGTACAGCTCGACGAACACCGAGACCTTGGCGCGCAGCACCCACGGGTCGAAGGGCTTGGAGATGTAGTCGACCGCGCCCGCCGCATAGCCCCGGAAGGTGTGGTGGGGGCCGTGGTTGATGGCGGTGAGGAAGATGATCGGGATGTCCCGGGTCCGCTCCCGCCGCTTGATGTGCGCCGCGGTCTCGAAGCCGTCCATGCCCGGCATCTGGACGTCCAGCAGAATGACCGCGAAGTCGTCCGTGAGCAGTGCCTTGAGCGCTTCCTCCCCGGACGATGCCCGCACCAGTGTCTGATCGAGCGCAGAGAGGATGGCCTCCAGCGCCAGCAGATTCTCCGGCCGGTCATCGACCAGGAGGATCTTGGCCTTCTGCACCATGGCCCGCCCTCCTCGCCCCGGATGTGCACCGGGCGCCGCCCCAGGGGACGACTCCGTTTCGCCGCCCGTCCTTGTGCCGGTCATGGTAGCCGCACCCCGCCTGTCGCCACACCCTGTCACCGCGATGTCACTGTGCACGTAGCAGAAACGCAGCCGGAGACCAGAAGGTTCCCCCAATCCCGCACTTCTACACGGGTTCGGCCACCGTGAGTCAGCAACTCCCCGCGCTCACGGAAGGTTCTCATAACGTTCACATCACACCTGATCGCTTCGGTCACTCCCCGCGCATCCACTGCCCCATCACCGCCAGAAGGTGATCGGGGTCGACCGGCTTGGTGACGTAGTCGGAGGCGCCGGACTCGATCGCCTTCTCCCGGTCGCCCTTCATCGCCTTCGCGGTGAGCGCGATGATCGGCAGCCCGGCGAACTGCGGCATCCGACGGATCGCGTTGGTCGTCGCATAGCCGTCCATCTCCGGCATCATGATGTCCATCAGCACCACCGCCACATCGTCGTGCTGCTCCAGCACCTCGATGCCCTCCCGGCCGTTCTCGGCGTACAGCACCGACAGACCGTGCTGCTCCAGGACGCTGGTGAGCGCGAAGACGTTACGGATGTCGTCGTCGACGATCAGCACCTTCTCCCCGCCGAACCGCACACCCCGGCGCGGCTGCGGGGCCGGCACCTCCTGCTCGGCCAGCACCGGCCAGGTCTCGGGCACCTGGGGAGCACCCCGGCGGCGCCGCCGGAAGAGCGCGGCGGCACCGTTCTGGGTCTCCTGGTACGACTTCACCTCGGCCGGCGTCTCGATCTCCACTCCCGACAGCTCCGAGCTGCGGTTCTGCGAGGCCACCAGGTCCCCGGCCTCCAGCGCGGGCACGGACTGCTGATAACCCTGCGGCGGCAGCTCACTCGGGTGCAGCGGCAGGTACAGCGTGAACGTCGAACCACGGCCCGGCTCGCTCTGCGCGTGGATCTCACCACCGAGCAGCTGCGCGATCTCCCGCGAGATCGACAGCCCCAGGCCCGTACCACCGTACTTGCGGCTCGTGGTGCCGTCGGCCTGCTTGAACGCCTCGAAGATCACGCGCATCTTGCTGGCCGCGATGCCGATACCGGTGTCGGTCACCGAGAACGCGATCAGCGGCGCGTCCGGATCGCTGAGCGAACCGGCCTCCAGAAGCTGTTCCCGGATCCCCGCCGGCACCTCGCCGCTCGCCGGCCGGATCACCAGCTCCACCGAACCGGAGTCGGTGAACTTCACCGCGTTGGACAGCAGGTTGCGCAGCACCTGAAGGAGCCGCTGCTCGTCGGTGTGCAGGGTGGCGGGCAGCTCCGGCGAGACCCGCACCGACAGGTCCAGGCCCTTCTCCGCGGTCAACGGCCGGAAGGTGGCCTCCACGTAGTCCACGAGCTGGACGAGCGCGATACGCGTCGGGGAGACGTCCATCTTGCCCGCCTCGACCTTCGACAGGTCGAGGATGTCATTGATCAGCTGGAGCAGGTCGGACCCCGCGCCGTGGATCGTCTCGGCGAACTCCACCTGCTTCGGCGACAGGTTGCCCTCCGCGTTGTCCGCGAGCAGCTTGGCCAGGATCAGCAGCGAGTTCAGCGGAGTGCGCAGCTCGTGCGACATGTTGGCGAGGAACTCGCTCTTGTACCGCATGGAGACCGCGAGTTGCTCGGCGCGCTCCTCCAGGACCTGCCGGGCCTCCTCGATCTCGGTGTTCTTCACCTCGATGTCCCGGTTCTGCTGGGCCAGCAGTTCGGCCTTCTCCTCCAGTTCGGCGTTGGACGCCTGCAGGGCCTTCTGCCGGTTCTCCAACTCCGCCGACCGCTCCTGAAGTTGCTCGGTCAGCTCCTGCGACTGCTTCAGCAACACCTCGGTCTTGGTGTTCACCGAGATGGTGTTGACGCTGGTCGCGATCATCTCGGCGATCTGGTTCAGGAAGTCCTTCTGGATCTGCGTGAACGGCGTGAAGGAGGCCAGCTCGATCACTCCGAGCACCTTGCCCTCGAACAGCACCGGCAGCACGATCACCTGCGCCGGCGGAGCCTCGCCCAGCCCGGAGGAGATCTTCAGATAACCGGTCGGCGCCTTCTCCACCAGGATCGTGCGCTTCTCATGGGCGGCCGTGCCGATCAGCGCCTCACCCGGCCGGAACGACGTCGGCATGGAGCCCATCGAGTAACCGTACGAACCCAGCATCCGCAGCTCGTACGCCTCCTCGCTCTCCGCACTCAGGTCCTTGCCGTCGACCAGCGGCATCGCCAGGAAGAACGCGCCGTGCTGCGCGGAGACCACCGGCGTCAGCTCGCTCATGATGAGCGCGGCCACGTCCGCCAGATCCCGGCGGCCCTGCATCAACGCGGAGATACGGGCCAGGTTGCCCTTGAGCCAGTCCTGCTCCTCGTTGGCGATCGTCGTGTCGCGCAGGTTCGCGATCATCTTGTTGATGTAGTCCTGCAGCTGCAGGATCTCCCCGGAGGCGTCCACGTCGATCTTCAGGTTCAGATCGCCACGGGTCACCGCGGTCGCCACCCGCATGATGGCGCGCACCTGCCGGGTCAGGTTCCCGGCCATCTCGTTCACGGACTCGGTGAGGTCGCGCCAGGTGCCGTCCACGTCGCGCACGCGCGCCTGACCGCCCAGCTCCCCTTCGGTGCCCACCTCACGGGCCACCCGGGTGACCTCCTCGGCGAAGCTGGACAGCTGGTCGACCATCGTGTTGATCGTCGTCTTCAGTTCGAGGATCTCACCGCGCGCGTCGATGTCGATCTTCTTGGTCAGGTCGCCCTTGGCGATGGCCGTCGTCACCATCGCGATGTTGCGCACCTGACCGGTCAGGTTGGACGCCATCTGGTTCACTGACTCGGTGAGGTCCTTCCACGTGCCCGCCACACCCGGTACGTGCGCCTGACCACCCAGGATGCCGTCCGTACCCACCTCACGGGCCACCTTGGTGACCTGGTCCGCGAACGAACTCAGCGTCTTCACCATCTGGTTGATGGTGTCGGCGAGCTGCGCCACCTCACCGCTCGCCTCGATGGTGACCTGCCGCGTCAGGTCACCGTTGGCGACCGCCGCCGAGACCTGGGAGATGTTCCGCACCTGCATGGTCAGGTTGTTGGCCATCAGGTTCACGTTGTTGCTGAGGTCCTTCCAGATGCCCGTGACACCCGGAACACGCGCCTGACCGCCCAGAATGCCCTCCGTGCCCACCTCACGGGCCACCCGGGTCACCTGCTCCGCGAAACTGGACAGCTGGTCCACCATCGTGTTGACCGTCGTGACGAGCTCCAGGATCTCGCCCTTCGCGTCAACAGTGATCTTCTTCGACAGGTCGCCCTTGGCCACCGCCGTCGTGACCTCGGCGATGTTGCGCACCTGGATGGTCAGGTTGTTGGCCATGAAGTTCACGGACTGGGTGAGGTCCTTCCAGGTGCCCGCAACCCCCTGCACCTCGGCCTGACCGCCCAGGATGCCCTCGGTGCCCACCTCGCGCGCCACGCGCGTGACCTCCTGGGCGAACGACGACAGCTGGTCGACCATCGTGTTCAGGGTGTTCTTCAGCTCCTGGATCTCACCCCGCGCGTCCACGGTGATCTTCTGGGAGAGGTCACCCCGGGCCACCGCGGTCGCCACCTGCGCGATGTTGCGGACCTGCGCCGTGAGGTTGCCGGCCATGCCGTTCACGGAATCCGTCAGGTCCCGCCACACCCCGGCCACACCCGGCACCTGCGCCTGACCGCCCAGGCGGCCCTCCGTACCCACCTCACGGGCCACCTTCGTGACCTGATCCGCGAAGGCCGACAGTTGATCAACCATCGTGTTGATCGTGTTCTTCAGTTCGAGGATCTCACCGCGCGCGTCGACGTCGATCTTCTGCGACAGGTCGCCCCGCGCCACCGCCGTCGTCACCTGGGCGATCTGCCGCACCTGGGAGGTGAGGTTGCCGGCCATGAAGTTGACGGAGTCGGTGAGCTCCTTCCAGGTGCCCGAGACACCGTCCACCCGGGCCTGCCCGCCCAGCCGGCCCTCGGTACCCACGTCCCTGGCCATCCGCGTCACCTGATCGGCGAAACTGGACAGCTGGTCCACCATCGTGTTCACGGTGTTCTTCAGCTTCAGCATCTCGCCGGAGACGTCGACGGTGACCTTCTGCGACAGATCACCGTTGGCCACCGCCGTCGTCACCTGGGCGATGTTGCGCACCTGACCGGTGAGGTTGCGGAACGCCGTGTTGACGGAGTCCGTCAGGTCCTTCCAGGTACCCGCCGCCCCCGGCACCTGCGCCTGGCCGCCCAGCTCACCCTCGACACCGATCTCCCGGGCCACCCGGGTGACCTCGGCACCGAACGACGACAGCTGATCAACCATGCCGTTGACGGTGTTCTTGAGCTCCAGCATCTCGCCGGCCACATCCACGGTGACCTTCTGCGACAGGTCACCGTTGGCCACCGCCGTCGTCACCGCGGCGATGTCACGCACCTGGGTGGTCAGATTCCTGAAGACCGTGTTGACGGAGTCCGTCAGGTCCTTCCAGGTACCCGCCGCTCCCGGCACGTTCGCCTGGCCGCCGAGCCGCCCCTCGCCACCGACCTCGTTGGCCACACGCGTGACCTCGTCCGCGAAGATCCGCAGCGTCTCGGTCATCTGGTTGATCGTCTCGGCGAGCTGCGCGACCTCACCACGCGCCGGAACGGTCACCTTGCGCGACAGATCACCGTTGGCGACCGCGGTCGTCACCTCCGAGATCCCGCGCACCTGGGCCGTCAGGTTGCCGGCCATGGTGTTGACGGAGTCCGTGAGCTCCTTCCACGTACCCCCGACACCCGGCACGTGTGCCTGACCGCCCAGGATGCCGTCCGTACCCACCTCACGGGCGACCCGGGTCACCTCCGAGGAGAACGCCGACAGCTGGTCCACCATCGTGTTGACGGTTTCCTTCAGTTCCAGCATCTCGCCGGCCACCTGCACGGTGACCTTCCGCGACAGATCGCCCTTGGCGACCGCGGTCGTCACCAGCGCGATGTCCCGCACCTGCGCCGTCAACCGGTACGCCATCGTGTTCACCGAGTCCGTCAGGTCCCGCCAGGAACCCGACATGCCACGCACACGTGCCTGCCCGCCCAGCTTGCCCTCGGTGCCCACCTCACTGGCCACCCGCGTCACCTCGTCGGTGAACGTCGACAACTGGTCGACCAGGTTGTTGACGGTCCTGCCGACCTTGAGGAACTCGCCGCGCAGCGGATGCCCGGCCCCGTCCGCCGACGGCGTCCGCAGCTCCATCCGCGGCGACAGGTCACCCTCGGCCACCGCCGTCAGGACCCGGCCCACCTCGGAGACCGGCCGCACCAGGTCGTCGACCAGGTCGTTGGAATTGTCGATCGCAGCCGCCCAGGAACCCTCACAGGCGCCCGTTTCCAGCCGCTCCGTGAGTTTTCCCTCACGTCCGACGACACGCCGTACCCGCGACAACTCACCCGTGAGGTGGAGATTGCGGTCGGCCACCTCGTTGAAGACCGCCGCGATCTCCGACAGCACGCCGTCCCCGGACACCGTGAGCCGCTTGCGGAAGTTCCCGTCCCGCATCGCCACCAGAGCCACCAGCAACCGGTCCAGAGACGCCGAGTCCACCTCCGTGGTCCCGCCGCCACCCCGCCGCCTGCTCAGGGACGGTCCGCCTTTCGCGCGCGCCTGAGTGCTCCGCGTCGCTGCGCCAGACTCCACTGTGTCCCTCCCGCAGGGGTCGACCATTACTGCTGTGCCACTGCTGTGCCCGGATACCGCCATACTCGGCGTACCGCATACTTCGGCGTACCAGTTACTGCTGGGTATTTCTGCCAGATGGGATCCGGTCACACCAGGGGCTGCTGCCCTCCGTACACGGAACGCACTCAGGCTGACCGGACCTTCACCAGAAGCTTGCCCAGTGTTTCACCCCGGCCGAACCAGGCCATAACAGTTCGGCAGCTTCGCACATCGTCCGCACACCCTTGGGGCGTAAACACTGGCGACCGGCATCCGCTCGGACGGCGAAGGTAAGTAACCTTGCATGCGGCTGTCCAGCCGCACCGGTCCGTCCGGCCTGGGCGGTGGCACGAGAACGAGCGGGCATTCGGAGGGGCGGCCGCAGACCATGACCACCGGAGTGATCCCCGGGGGACACAACCCGGAGCCACGGCCCACGGGCGAGCTCGTGCCGCAGCAGCGGCACGAGCCGGCCGGCCAGCAGGGCCCGCATGTCGAGACCCGGTCGAGGAGTTCAGTGATCACCGCGCGCGCGGCCGCCACCTTCGAGCCCGTCGGGCGATCGGTCGCGACCGCCCGGGCCTTCGTCCGCGACACCCTCCAGGGCTGGGGCTTCGCCGACATCGTCGACGACGCCGTGGTCCTCACCAGCGAACTCGTGACCAACGCCGTGGTCCACGCGGGCACCCACGCCGACGTCCTGTGCCTGCGCACCGAGGACGGCGTACGCATCGAGGTCGCCGACCGCTACCCGGAACGCGAGGTCCCGCTCCAGGGATCCGCCGTCAACATGGGCAGCCCCGACCGCGAGGGCGGCCGCGGCCTCCAGCTCTGCGCGGCCCTCGCCGCCCGCTGGGGCGTCGAGTACACCCCCACCCACAAGAACGTCTGGTTCCAGCTCGACCTCCCCGAGCGCCCCGTCGGCACCCGCGCCGCCGGCCCGTCCCTCCCCGCCGACCTGCTGCCCCTCGCCGACGGCCGGGTCCGCGTGGCGGTCGTCCAGATCGACCGCAAGGGCTCCGTGACAGCCTGGAACGAGGACGCCGAGGACATCTTCGGCCACACCGCCGCCGAGGTCACCGGAAAGCCACTCACCGACCTCGCCGCCTGGCCGCACACCCCGGGCACCGGCACCGGCATCGCCGAGGCCCTCCAACTCTCCCGCTGGGAGGGCAGCTACGGCATCCGCGGCGCCGACGGCCGCGTCACCCCCGTCTACGCCTCCCATCTGAGGGTCCGCGACACCGGCGGCGAACCCTCCACCGTCTGCCTGCTCGTACGGGACCACGAACGCGCCGTCCTGCAGACCCCGTTGCGCGTCCCCGCCTCCGACGCCACCGGCACCGCCGACGGCCAGAGCACGGACCCCTTCGAGGTGTTCATCGGCTCCCCCGCCCCGGACGACCTCGACGGCCTCCTCCAGCGCACCGTGGAACGCGCCCGGGACATGCTCGACGGCGACTCCGCCTTCCTGCTCCTCGCCACCGACGACGAGACCGAGCTGGAGGTCCGCGCCTCCACCGGCCTGCCCTCCGCACGCCAGCGCTTCGCGCGCGTGCCCGTCGAAGCGGGCCCCGGCCGCTACGGCTCGGCCCGTATGCCGGCCGTACACGACGATCTGACGGCCGTACCGGGCGCCGTGCCCCTCCTGGGAGGCACCGGCATGCGTTCGGTCGTCACGGTCCCGCTGAAGGTCGAGGGCCGCCTGACCGGCTCCCTGGGCGTCGCGGCCGAGGCACCGGGCAGATACTCCAACGAGGAGGCGCTGCGCCTCCAGTTCGCCGCCGACCGCATCGCCCTGGCCGTCGAGTCGGCCCGCCTGGGCGAGTTGGAGCGGCTGCGCCGCGGCTCGCTCAGCTTCCTGGTCGAGGCCTCCGACCTGCTCGCCGGCACCCTGGACCGCGACCAGACCCTCGCCCTGATGGCGCAGATGACGGTCCCGACCCTGGCCACCTGGTGCGCCGTCTACACGATCGCCGACCAGGCCTCCGAGCCGTACCTCTCGTACGTGCTGCACGAGGACGAGGAACTCATCGACGGCATCAAGTCCCTGCTCTCCAAGGTGCCCCCGCCGGACCCGGTGCCCACGCCCGGCGCCCGCGTCTGGACCGCCCCCGGGGAACACGCCCACCGGGCGGCCCTGCGCAGCTCCATGCGCAGCCTGGGCCTGACCGGCGGCCCCACCCGCCAATTCTCCTCCGGCATCGGCCCCACCCTCGCCACGGCCTCCGCCGTCGGCGGCGAGACCGTCGTCCTGCCCCTGGTGGCCCGCAACCGCGTCATCGGCATGCTGACGCTGGGCAAGCCCACCGACGAACACTTCCGCCAGGAGATCCTGGAACTCGCCGAGGACCTCTCCCGCCGTGCCGCCCTGGCCCTGGACAACGCCCGCCTGTACTCGGAGCGCACCGCCATCAGCCAGGCCCTCCAGCGCAGCCTGCTGCCCCCGGGCACCCCGCACATCGACGGCATGGAGGTCGAGGTCATCTACCGCGCGGCCGGCGAGGGCAACGAGGTCGGCGGCGACTTCTACGACGTCTTCCCCATCTCCGACGGCGCGTACGGCTTCGCCATCGGCGACGTCTGCGGCACGGGCCCGAACGCGGCCGCCGTGACCGGCCTGGCCCGGCACGCCCTGCGCCTGCTGGCCCGCGAGGGCCTCAGCGGGCCGGCCGTCCTGGAGCGCCTCAACTCGGCCATCCTGGACGAGGGCGACCGCAGCCGCTTCCTGACCCTCCTGTACGGCGAGATGCGCCCCCAGGAGGACGGCAGCGCCGAGATGAAGGTTGTCTGCGCCGGCCATCCGCTCCCGCTGCGCCTGCGCCCTGACGGCACGGTGGAGGCCGCCGCCGAACCCCAGCCGCTCCTCGGCGTCATCGAGGACCTGGACCTTTACGAGCAGACGGTCACTCTCGACCCGGGCGACGTCCTGCTGTGCGTCACGGACGGCGTGACGGAACGCCGGGAGGGCACGCGCATGCTCGGCGACGACGGCCTCGCGGACGTGCTGACGACCTGCACGGGACTGACGGCGGGCGCCGTGGCCGCGCGCATCATGCGCGCGGTGGAGCGTTTCGCGTCGGACGCACCTTCGGACGACATGGCGATTCTGGCCATGCGGGTCCCCGGCCTCCAGAAGGACTGAGAGGGCCGGGGAAAGAGGGCACGAAAAAGGCCCCACCCGTGAGGGTGGGGCCTTTTGGTCTGAGCCCCCAAACGGAATCGAACCGTTGACCTTCTCCTTACCATGGAGACGCTCTGCCGACTGAGCTATAGGGGCCTGTTGCCTTTTCGAGGTTTCCCCGCGGCAACGGAATAGATCATACCCCGACGATGCCCGAGTTCCCAAACTCGTTCAGAAGGCGGCCTGAAGCAGTCCGCCGAGGGCGTTGCAGGCCGACACGATCCGCTGCATCTCCCGCTTCGTCAGCGAGGCGTCCACCGGCAGCGCCAGCGTCTCGTCGGCGGCCAGTTCCGTCTCCGGCAGCGACACGTACCGCCGGAACTCCGGCAGCCGGTGCACGGGTGTCTTCACCGGCACCCGGCAGTCAACTCCCTTGCCGCGCAGTGCCCGAGCGAAGGCGTCCCGGTCGGGCCTGCCGTTTCCGGGCACCCGTACGACGTACTGCTGGTAGGTGTGCCCGTCACCACCGTCCGGGGTCCGTACCCCGCGCAGCTTCGCATCGAGGTAACCGGCCCGCTGCCGACGCTGCGCGATCTCGTCGTACGGCGCCTCGGACTCGCCCTGCTCCAGGACCAGCAGCCCGTGCCGCTGTCCCAGCGCGTGCAACCGCGGGATGTCCGCCCACCGCCCGAATCGGTGCACGACAACGACCGCCGCGGAACGGGCTGTTATGGCCGCTTCCACCGCCGTCACGTCGAGGCAGTAGGTCAGCGGATCTATGTCGGCGAACACCGGAAGCGCGCCGGCCAGTGTCACGGCCTCGGCGACCTCGGCGTTCCCGAAGGCCGGCACGATGACCTCGTCGCCGACTCCGACGCCGGCGGCCCTGAGCATTGCAGCAGTACCCATGCTGGGATGCTCGGTGCGCAACGTGAACGTCAAGTTAAGCAAAACAAAAAAGGGTTGGGCCCTGAACCGAAGTTCAGGGCCCAACCCTTTCAAAATTTGTTCGGCGGCGTCCTACTCTCCCACAGGGTTCCCCCCGCAGTACCATCGGC
>NZ_JBEYFC010000016.1:0-39044 GCF_040634175.1 Streptomyces sp. NPDC007162 | reverse complement strand
AACCGTGCCTTGCGGGCCGCCGCGACCGGCATGAAGGTGAAGGACGACTACGCGCGCGTGGGCGTGCCGATGCTGCCGGTGGTCGCCTCCAACAAGGTGGTCGCCAAGCAGATCGTCATCTACAGCTGGGTGATGGTCGCCGTCTCCCTGCTCCTCACCCCGCTCGGCTACACCGGCTGGTTCTACACGCTGGTCGCGCTGGTGGCGGGCGGCTGGTGGCTGTGGGAGGCGCACGCCCTGCAGAACCGTGCCAAGGCCGAGGTGACGGGCGGCAAGCTCAAGGAGATGCGGCTGTTCCACTGGTCCATCACCTACGTCTCGCTGCTCTTCGTGGCCGTGGCGGTCGATCCCTTCCTGAGGTAAGGGTCACTCGGCCCTTCCGTCGCCAATCGATCTACCCGTCGGTAGCATCCTGTCCATGGCAGACACGCAGCAGGTGGACCAGAAGACCGAGCGCAAGGTCGCGCGCCTCGCCAAGCAGATCGGCACCTTCGCCAGGGCCCACGGCGGCGCCGAGGGCCAGGTGGCCTACATCGGCGAACGCGGCGCCCGCATCGTCCTCGTCGGCGCGGACGGCGGCTGGGGCGACCTGGTGGCCCCGACCTACGAGATCGCCGAGCAGGCGGTGGCCAAGTCGGGCATCACCGCCCACGAGTCCTTCGACGGCGAGCTCGCGGCAAAGGTGACGACGGGCCCGTACGAGTGGAAGCGCATGGCGGGCATCCAAGTAGGCGGCTGAACAACGCGCCCCCGGCCCGCGGCCGAAGAACGACCGCACACCGCGACCTCAGTCCCGTTCCCCCGTTAAGACGGTTAAGCAACCGTCGTCCACGGGGAGCCCGGATGATCGACACGCCGTCCCTGGTGGACCAGTACTGCCACGGAGTGCTCCGCACCGAGCTGGGCCTGGGCACCTTCGAGGCCCAGCTCGCCCGCACCGAAGGCCCTCCGGCCCCCGGCACCACCCTCTTCGACACCCAGACCGGTTTCGCGGTGCGCCGCTGGTGCCCCCCGCTCCTCGGCCTGGAACCGCACTGCCCGCCCGCCCGCTACCTGGCCCGGCGCCGCGAACTCGGCGTCCTGGAAGCCGGCCGCCGGCTCCTGCGCGGCAGCGGCATCACCACCTACCTCGTCGACACCGGTCTCCCCGGCGACCTCACCGGTCCCACCGAGATGGCCTCCACCGGCGACGCGGACGCCCGCGAGATCGTCCGCCTGGAACTCCTCGCGGAACAGGTCGCGGACACCTCGGGAACCGTCGAGTCCTTCCTCGCGAACCTGGCCGAGTCGGTGCACGGCGCGGCGGCGAACGCGGTCGCCTTCACCTCGGTCGCGGGCCTGCGGCACGGCCTGGCCCTGGCCCCCGAGCCCCCCGGCCCGGGGGAGGTGCGCGGTGCCGCGGGCCGCTGGCTGGCGGCCCGCCGGGTCGGCGGCGAACTGTCCGACCCGGTCCTCCTGCGCCACCTGCTGTGGATCGCGGTGGCCTCCGGGCTGCCCCTGCAACTGCACGCGGGCCTGGCCGAGCCCGGCACCCGGATCGACCGTACGGACCCGGTGCTGCTCACGGACTTCGTCCGGGCCACCGCGGGCCTCGGCACCGACCTGGTCCTGCTGCACGGCTACCCCTACCACCGGCACGCCGCCCACCTGGCCGGAGTCTTCCCGCACGTCTTCGCCGACTCGGGCGCGGCCCTGGTCCGCACCGGGGCCCGGGCCGCCACGATCCTCGCCGAGATCCTCGAACTCGCCCCGTTCGGCAAGATCCTGTTCTCCAGCGGCGCACACGGCCTGCCCGAACTCCACGTCGTCGCCGCCCGCCTCTTCCGCGAGTCCCTCGCCCGGGTCCTCGGCAGCTGGGTCGCCGAGGGCGCCTGGTCGCAGGCCGACGCCCAGCGTGTGGCCAGACTGATCGCGGCGGGGAACGCGCGGCGGGTGTACGGACTGGAGTGAGCCGTGCCCCGGGACGGCTCCGGGGCTACTCGGCGCGGGCGGCCGACGCGCCCACCGCGTCGTACGACTGGGCGGGCAGCTCGGCCGTGACCTCGGCGCGTTCCCGCAGGGACAGCAGGACCCGCAGCACACCGATCCACACCAGGCAGGAGCCGAACATGTGGAGGCCCACCAGGACCGTGGGCAGGTGGGTGAAGTACTGGACGTAACCGATCACGCCCTGCCCGAGCAGGACCAGGAACAGGTCGCGGACCCGGTCGCGCGGGCCCCGGGGCGCGTTGACGCCCTTGAGGAAGAACCACAGCGCGAAGGTCAGCGACACCACGATCCAGGCGAACACCGCGTGCAGTTCCGCGACGCCCGACCAGCTGATGTGGATGCGCTTGACCTCGCCGGAGTCACCTGGGTGCGGTCCGGCGCCGGTCACGACCGTGCCGGCCGTGATGAGCAGGCCGGCCACCACCACCAGGGCCCACACCAGCTGCTGCACGGCCCTGCCGACCAACGGCCGCGGCTCTCCATCGCCCTCGCGGGTGCGCTGCCACATCACCACGGCGACCGTGAGGAGGACCGTCGCCAGCAGGAAGTGGGCGGCGACGGTGTACGGGTTGAGGCCGACGAGCACCACGATGCCGCCGAGGATCGCGTTGCCCATCACGATCCAGAACTGCGCCCAGCCCAGCCGGGTCAGACTGCGCCGGTACGGCTTCTCGGACCGGGCGGCGATGATCGCCCAGCCGACCGCCGCGCACAGCACGTACGTGAGCATGCGGTTCGTGAACTCGATGGCGCTGTGGTAGCTCAGCGCGGTCGTCGGGGCCAGCGAGCCGTCGGTGCACTCGGGCCAGGTCGGGCAGCCGAGGCCGGAGCCGGTGAGCCGCACCGCGCCACCGGTGACCACGATGACCACCGACATGACGAGCGCGGTGAGGGCGGCCCGCCGGACCGTCCGGGGATCCGGGGTCCAGCGGTCGGCGATGAAGGCGAGCGGGTTGCGCAGAGCCGCAACGACGTCGGTGGGGGTCAGCTTTGGCACGAGCACCATGGTAGGGGGCCGCTTGTGCATGCGTTCACGAGGGTCACTCCCAACGGAAGAAGCGTCCCGCCACGGCCAGCGCCACCACCGCCCACACTCCCAGAATCCCCAGGTCGCCCCAGGGCATCCCCGCTCCGTGCTGCAGCACGTCCCGCAGGCCGCCCGAGAGGGCGGAGATGGGCAACAGGCCGAGCACCGACCGGGCGCCGCCGAACTTCTCCAGCGGGACGATGACCCCGCCGCCCACCAGCAGCAGCAGGAAGACCAGGTTGGCGGCAGCCAGGGTGGCCTCCGCCTTGAGGGTGCCCGCCATCAGCAGGCCGAGGCCGGAGAACGCGGCCGTGCCGAGGACCAGGAGGAGCAGGACCGCGAGGGGGTTGCCGTGCGGGGACCAGCCGAGGGCGAAGGCGATCACCGTCAGCAGGATCACCTGGAGGATCTCGGTGACCAGGACCGACGCCGTCTTCGCCGCCATCAGGCCCCAGCGGGGGAGCGGGGAGGAGGCGAGCCGCTTCAGGACGCCGTACCGGCGTTCGAACCCCGTCGCGATGGCCTGGCCGGTGAAGGCCGTGGACATGACGGCCAGGGCGAGGATGCCGGGGGCGAGGAAGTCGACCGACTTGCCGGCGCCGGTGTCGACGATGTCCACCGAGCTGAACAGGACCAGCAGGAGGGTCGGGATGACGACGGTCAGCAGCAGCTGCTCGCCGTTGCGCAGCAGCATCCTCGTCTCCAGGGCGGCCTGCGCCGCGATCATGCGGGGCAGCGGGGCGGCGCCCGGCCGGGGGGCGTAGGTGCCCGTCGCGGTGGTCATGAGCGCAGCTCCTTGCCGGTCAGTTCGAGGAAGACGTCCTCTAGGGTGTGGCGTTCCACGGAGATGCGGTCCGGCATCACCCCGTGCTGGGCGCACCACGACGTCACCGTGGCCAGCAGCTGCGGATTGACCTTGCCCATGACCCGGTAGGAGCCCGGGGTCAGTTCGGCCGCCGTCGACTCCGCCGGGAGCGCCTTGAGCAGGGAGCCGACGTCGAGTCCGGGGCGGCCGGTGAACCGCAGCGTGTTCTCGGCGCCGCCCCTGCACAGCTCCTCGGGGGAGCCCTGGGCGATCACCCGTCCGGCGTCGATGACGGCGACGTCGTCGGCCAGCTGCTCGGCCTCCTCCATGTAGTGCGTGGTGAGGATGACCGAGACCCCGTCGGTGCGCAGGTCCCGCACCAGGTCCCAGGTGGCGCGGCGGGCCTGCGGGTCGAGTCCCGCGGTCGGTTCGTCGAGGAAGACCAGTTCCGGGCGGCCGACCACGGCCATGGCGAGGGCCAGGCGCTGCTGCTGGCCGCCGGAGAGCCGACGGTACGACGTCCGGCCGCAGCTGCCCAGGCCCAGCCGCTCCATCAGCGCGTCCACGTCCAGTGGGTGCGCGTGCAGCCTGGCCACGTGCCGCAGCATCTCGTCGGCGCGCGCGCCGGAGTAGACCCCGCCGGACTGGAGCATCACCCCCACTCTGGGGCGCAGCTCGGCGGTCTGCCGTACGGGATCGAGGCCCAGGACGCGCACCGAGCCGGAATCCGGTCTGCGGTACCCCTCACAGGTCTCGATCGTCGTCGTCTTGCCCGCTCCGTTGGGGCCGAGTACGGCGGTCACTCCCGGCCGGGCCACCAGGTCGAGGCCGTCCACGGCGGTCTTCGTGCCGTACCGCTTCACCAGGTCCCGCACCTGGACCACGGGCTCACTTCGCATGGTGACAGAGTCTAGGGACGTCTCCCGTCACCCGGACGGCCGGGTGCTGCATCTCCTCCTCACGGGGCCGGTGCACGGCCAGCCACCGCTCGGCGTGGGCGACCGCGTCCGCCACCGGGAAGAGCCGCGCCCCGGCCGCGCCGACCGTGCCGCGCAGGACCACCGGGCGGTCGCGTTCGAAGTCGTGGCCCAGTTCGTCGAAGCGGTCGGAGGTGATGGACACCTCGGTCACCTCCTCCCAGCCGCCGCCCGCGGCGGGCCGGCCGACCCGGACCCGCGGGGCGGGGATCCGGTACTCGGCGAGGTGGAAGGCGGTGCAGGTGTCGTAACCGGTGCCGAGCATCAGCACGCGCGCGTGCACCGCCTCGAGCCGGGCCAGCGGGCTCTGCTCGCCGAGCCGGCAGTCGGGGGCGTGGCCGTCGAGGAGCCGGGCGGCGTGCGGGCCGACGGCCGCGAAGGAGGTCTGCGGGTGCGCGCTGCGCACGGCACCCGGCCAGTTCCGTACGGTCTCCGGGACCACTCCGACCCCGCGCGAGGGCGTGGTCCGGGGGTCGTACGCGGGCATGGTCGCGCGGATCCGTGGCCACCATTCCTCGGGCACCGGCGGGTCGTGCCACAGCGCCGGGTCGGAGAGGTCGCCGGTCTGGGTGGGGACCACCAGCGTGCCGTCCGGGCCGAGGGCGTCGAGGATCGCCTGGACGACGGCCACGGGTCCGCCGTTGACCCAGCCGAGCGAGCTGAGCGAGGTGTGTGCCAGGAGGACCTCACCGGGCTGGACGCCGAGCGCGCGCAGCTGTTCGGCGAGGCTGCCCCGGGTGACAAGAGGGCCGGTCGGAGTGGGTGTGGGCATGGTCCGGAAGTGTTCCGGAGGGGGCCGTGACGCGCCACCGGTTCGGCCGAGGGAGATCGATCAGAGATCGTTTCCGCAGGTCGGATTAGGTAGACCTAAGTGACGCAGGGCACCGTTCTGTCGCCCGGACGCGGCTTGCCTGCCTCTGAGGAATTACGCAACAATGGCGTTGTGAAAAACGTCGGCGAGGCTCGGGAGACCCCCATGGGGCCCCCGCAGGAAGAGCTCGCGACCGGTGAGCGCTCGACGCGCAACCGGGTCGCGCGGTCGATCCTGGACCACGGCCCGTCGACCGTCACCGAGCTGGCCGGGCGCCTGGGACTGACCCCGGCGGCCGTACGCCGGCACCTGGACGCGCTGGTCGCCGACGAGGTCGTGGAGGCGCGCGAGCAGCGGGTGTACGGCGCGCGGACGCGCGGCCGGCCCGCCAAGGTCTTCGCCCTCACCGACTGCGGCCGCGACGCCTTCGACCAGTCGTACGACAAGCTCGCCGCCGACGCGCTGCGCTGGATCGCCGAGCAGGAGGGCGGCCAGGAGGCGGTCGCCGCCTTCGCGCGGGCCCGGATCACCGCCCAGGCGAGCGTCTACCGCAGGGCGATCGAGGGCGTGAGTCCCGACAAGCGTGCGGAAGCGCTGGCCAGGGCGCTGAGTCAGGACGGGTACGCTGCAACGGCGCGCAGCGCACCGGTCGGCGAACAGCTGTGCCAGCACCACTGCCCGGTCGCCCACGTCGCGGAGCAGTTCCCCCAGTTGTGCGAGGCGGAGACGGAGATCTTCGCCGAGCTGCTCGGAACACACGTCCAGCGACTGGCGACCATCGCGCACGGCGACGGCGTCTGCACGACGTTCATCCCAAAGATCTCCACGACTTCCACTGACGCATCCGCAAGCACGGCCGGGAGGAACCCCGCATGACTCTCCCCACGGAGACTGCCCACCCTGAGCTCGAAGGCCTGGGCAAGTACGAATACGGCTGGGCCGACTCCGACGTGGCCGGTGCCGCTGCCAGGCGTGGCCTCAGCGAGGAGGTCGTCCTCGACATCTCCGGCAAGAAGTCCGAGCCGGAGTGGATGGCCAAGCTGCGTCTCAAGGGTCTGAAGCTCTTCGAGAAGAAGCCCATGCCGAACTGGGGCTCCGACCTCTCCGGCATCGACTTCGACAACATCAAGTACTTCGTGCGCTCCACGGAGAAGCAGGCGGAGTCCTGGGAGGACCTGCCCGAGGACATCAAGAACACCTACGACAAGCTGGGCATCCCGGAGGCGGAGAAGCAGCGCCTGGTCGCCGGTGTCGCCGCCCAGTACGAGTCGGAGGTCGTCTACCACCAGATCCGCGAGGACCTGGAGGAGCAGGGCGTCATCTTCCTCGACACCGACACCGCCCTGAAGGAGCACCCGGAGCTCTTCAAGGAGTACTTCGGCACCGTCATCCCGGCCGGTGACAACAAGTTCGCCGCGCTGAACACGGCCGTGTGGTCCGGCGGCTCCTTCATCTACGTGCCGAAGGGCGTGCACGTCGAGATCCCGCTCCAGGCCTACTTCCGTATCAACACGGAGAACATGGGCCAGTTCGAGCGGACCCTGATCATCGTCGACGAGGGTGCCTACGTGCACTACGTCGAGGGCTGTACCGCTCCGATCTACAAGTCGGACTCGCTGCACTCCGCGGTCGTCGAGATCATCGTCAAGAAGAACGCCCGCTGCCGCTACACGACCATCCAGAACTGGTCGAACAACGTCTACAACCTGGTCACCAAGCGCGCCGTCGCCTACGAGGGCGCCACCATGGAGTGGGTCGACGGCAACATCGGCTCCAAGGTGACGATGAAGTACCCCGCCGTCTACCTGATGGGCGAGCACGCCAAGGGCGAGACCCTCTCCATCGCCTTCGCGGGCGAGGGCCAGCACCAGGACGCCGGCGCCAAGATGGTCCACATGGCCCCGAACACCTCCTCCAACATCGTCTCCAAGTCGGTGGCGCGTGGCGGTGGCCGTACCTCCTACCGCGGTCTCATCGAGATCGGCGAGGGCGCCCCGGGCTCCAAGTCGAACGTGCTCTGCGACGCGCTGCTCGTCGACACCATCTCCCGCTCGGACACCTACCCGTACGTCGACGTCCGCGAGGACGACGTGTCCATGGGCCACGAGGCGACCGTCTCCAAGGTCTCCGAGGACCAGCTCTTCTACCTGATGAGCCGCGGTCTGAGCGAGGACGAGGCGATGGCGATGATCGTGCGCGGCTTCGTCGAGCCGATCGCCAAGGAACTGCCGATGGAGTACGCCCTCGAACTCAACCGGCTGATCGAGCTCCAGATGGAAGGCGCGGTCGGCTGACGCCGTCCCCCTCCCGTCAAGCCACTTATACGCAAGAAAGCGAGCAGACCGACAGCCATGGCTGAGGCTCAGAACACCCCGGTGGGCTCCACCACCGCCGGCGCCATCGCGGTGGCCGCCGAGTCGACCGTCGCCACCCGCATGAGCGCGCCCCCGTCCTTCGACGTCGCGGACTTCCCGGTCCCGCACGGCCGCGAGGAGGAGTGGCGGTTCACCCCGCTGGAGCGCCTGCGCGGGCTGCACGACGGCACCGCGGTCGCCACCGGCGAGGGCGTGAAGGTCGTCGTCGAGGCCCCCGAGGGCGTCACCGTCGAGACCGTCGACCGTGACGACCCGCGGCTCGGCAGGGCCGGCACCCCGGTGGACCGCGTCGCCGCCCAGGCGTACTCGGCGTTCGAGAAGGCCGGCGTGGTCACCGTCCCCAAGGAGACGGTGCTCACCGAGCCGGTCCGGATCGCCGTGCACGGCGAGGGCGGTACCGCCTTCGGCCACCAGGTGATCGAGCTGGGCGCCTTCGCCGAGGCCGTCGTCGTCATCGACCACACCGGTGACGCGGTGCTCGCCGCCAACGTCGACTACCTGCTCGGCGACGGCGCGAAGCTGACCGTCGTCTCCGTGCAGGACTGGGACGACAAGGCCGTGCACGTGGCCCAGCACAACGCCCTGGTCGGCCGGGACGCCACGTTCAAGTCCGTGGTCGTCACCTTCGGCGGCGACGTCGTACGACTGCACCCGCGCGTGTCCTACACGGGCCCCGGCGGCGAGGCCGAGCTGTACGGCCTGTACTTCACCGACGCCGGCCAGCACCAGGAGCACCGCCTGCTGGTCGACCACAACGCCCCGCACTGCAAGTCGAACGTCGCCTACAAGGGCGCGCTCCAGGGCGAGCAGGCGCACGCCGTCTGGATCGGCGACGTCCTCATCGAGGCCAAGGCCGAGGGCACCGACACCTACGAGATGAACCGCAACCTCGTCCTCACGGACGGCGCGCGCGTCGACTCGGTGCCGAACCTGGAGATCGAGACCGGCGAGATCGTCGGCGCCGGTCACGCCTCCGCCACCGGCCGCTTCGACGACGAGCAGCTCTTCTACCTGATGGCCCGCGGCATCCCGGAGCACGAGGCCCGCCGCCTCGTCGTCAGCGGCTTCTTCGCCGAACTGGTCCAGCAGATCGGTGTCGCCGACATCGAGGAGCGCCTGCTCGCCAAGATCGAGGAGGAGCTGGAGGCCTCGGTCGCATGACAGCCCCGACCGCGTTCGTGCGCGTCTGCGGACTGAGCGAGCTGGAGGAGGACACCCCGAAGCGGGTGGAACTCGACGGCACGCCGGTCTCGCTCGTCCGTACCGAGGGAGAGGTGTTCGCGATCCACGACATCTGCTCCCACGCCAACGTCTCGCTCTCCGAGGGCGAGGTGGAGGACTGCCAGATCGAGTGCTGGCTGCACGGCTCCAGCTTCGACCTGCGCACCGGCAAGCCGTCCGGCCTCCCGGCCACGCGCCCCGTCCCCGTATACCCCGTAAAGATCGAAGGGGACGACGTGCTCGTCTCCCTCACCCAGGAGTCCTGAGGCAATCCATGGCAACGCTTGAAATCCGAGACCTGCACGTCACCGTCGAGGCCGACAACGCCACGAAGGAGATCCTCAAGGGCGTCGACCTCACCGTGAAGCAGGGCGAGACGCACGCCATCATGGGCCCCAACGGCTCCGGCAAGTCGACCCTCGCCTACTCGCTGGCCGGTCACCCGAAGTACACGATCACCGGCGGCACCGTGCTGCTCGACGGCGAGGACGTCCTGGAGATGTCCGTCGACGAGCGCGCCCGCGCGGGCCTGTTCCTGGCGATGCAGTACCCGGTCGAGGTCCCCGGCGTCTCGGTCTCCAACTTCCTGCGCACCTCCGCCACCGCCATCCGCGGCGAGGCCCCCAAGCTGCGCACCTGGGTGAAGGAGGTCCGCGAGGCCATGGAGCGCCTCAGCATCGACCCCGCCTTCGCCGAGCGCAACGTGAACGAGGGCTTCTCCGGCGGTGAGAAGAAGCGCCACGAGATCCTCCAGCTCGAACTGCTCAAGCCGAAGGTCGCGATCCTCGACGAGACCGACTCCGGCCTCGACGTCGACGCCCTGCGCATCGTCTCCGAGGGCGTCAACCGCGTCCGCGAGACCGGCGAGGTCGGCACCCTGCTGATCACGCACTACACGCGCATCCTGCGCTACATCAAGCCCGACCACGTGCATGTGTTCGCCGGTGGCCGGATCGTCGAGTCCGGCGGTCCCGAGCTGGCCGACAAGCTCGAGAACGAGGGCTACGAGGCTTACACGAAGGGCGGCGCATCCGAGTGACACAGTTGCCGGGCCTCCTCGACACCGAGGCGATCCGCAAGGACTTCCCCATTCTGGACCGTCAGGTCCACGACGGGCGGAAGCTCGTGTACCTGGACAACGCGGCGACCTCGCAGAAGCCGCGCCAGGTGCTGGACGCCCTGAGCGAGTACTACGAGCGCTACAACGCCAACGTCCACCGCGGTGTGCATGTGCTCGCCGAGGAGGCCACGGCGCTGTACGAGGGCGCGCGCGACAAGGTCGCCGAGTTCGTCAACGCGCCCAGCCGCGACGAGGTGATCTTCACCAAGAACGCCTCCGAGTCGCTGAACCTCGTGGCCAACATGCTGGGCTGGGCCGACGAGCCCTACCGGGTGGACCACGAGACCGAGATCGTCATCACGGAGATGGAGCACCACTCCAACATCGTGCCGTGGCAGCTGCTCGCGCAGCGCACGGGCGCGAAGCTGAAGTGGTTCGGCCTCACCGACGACGGCCGTCTCGACCTGTCCAACATCAACGAGGTCATCACGGAGAAGACGAAGATCGTCTCCTTCGTGCTGGTGTCGAACATCCTGGGCACGGTCAACCCGGTCGAGACGATAATCCGGCGTGCGCAGGAGGTCGGCGCGCTCGTCTGCATCGACGCCTCCCAGGCCGCCCCCCACATGCCGCTGGACGTGCAGGCCCTGCAGGCCGACTTCGTGGCCTTCACCGGCCACAAGATGTGCGGCCCGACCGGCATCGGCGTCCTGTGGGGCCGCCAGGAACTCCTGGAGGACCTGCCCCCGTTCCTCGGCGGCGGCGAGATGATCGAGACGGTGTCGATGCACTCCTCGACCTACGCTCCCGCCCCCCACAAGTTCGAGGCGGGCACGCCCCCGATCGCCCAGGCGGTCGGTCTCGGCGCGGCGATCGACTACCTGAACGCCATCGGCATGGACAAGATCCTCGCCCATGAGCACGCGCTGACGGAGTACGCGGTCAAGCGTCTCAGCGAGGTCCCCGACCTGAAGATCATCGGCCCCGCCACGGCCGAGGACCGGGGCGCGGCGATCTCCTTCACACTCGGGGACATCCACCCGCACGACGTGGGCCAGGTCCTCGACGAGCAGGGCATCGCGGTCCGGGTGGGACACCACTGCGCCCGTCCCGTCTGCCTGCGCTACGGAATTCCTGCGACCACGCGAGCGTCGTTCTATCTGTACTCCACGCCGGCCGAGATCGACGCTCTGGTCGAGGGCCTGGAGCACGTACGGAACTTCTTCGGCTGAAGGGCGTGAGCTGAGACCGTGAAGCTGGACTCGATGTACCAGGAAGTCATCCTGGACCACTACAAGAACCCGCACGGGCGTGGTCTGAGGGATGGCGACGCCGAGGTACACCATGTGAACCCGACGTGCGGCGACGAGATCACCCTCCGAGTGAAGTACGACGGCACCACGATCGAGGACGTCTCGTACGAGGGCCAGGGCTGCTCGATCAGCCAGGCGAGCGCCTCCGTACTGAACGAACTCCTCGTGGGCAAGGACCTGGCGGACGCGCAGAAGATCCAGGAGACCTTCCTGGAGCTGATGCAGTCCAAGGGCAGGCTGGAGCCCGACGAGGCGATGGAGGACGTCCTGGAGGACGCCGTCGCGTTCGCCGGGGTCTCCAAGTACCCCGCGCGGGTCAAGTGCGCCCTCCTGAGCTGGATGGCGTGGAAGGACGCGACGGCCCAGGCGCTGGGTGGCGCGGCCGACGCCGAAAGGAGGACGGCATGAGCGAGACCGTTGAGATGAAGCCCGCCTCGGAGGAGGAACTCCGTGAGGCGCTGTACGACGTCGTCGACCCCGAGCTGGGCATCGACGTCGTCAACCTCGGCCTGATCTACGGCATTCACATCGACGACGCGAACATCGCGACGATCGACATGACCCTGACCTCGGCGGCCTGCCCGCTGACCGACGTCATCGAGGACCAGGCCAAGTCCGCCACGGACGGCCTCGTCAGCGAACTGCGCATCAACTGGGTCTGGATGCCCCCGTGGGGCCCCGACAAGATCACCGACGACGGCCGCGAGCAGCTGCGGGCGCTCGGGTTCAACGTCTGAGATTTCGCCCCCGCGTGTGAAAGCGGCGGCACCCGGCTCGGGTGCCGCCGCTTTCACGTGTCTCAGCTCAGCCCGTCCACCAGGTCGAAGTAGAAGTCCTGGCGGTTGGTGGTGTTGTAGTCGTACGGGTCCAGGTACAGCTGGAAATTCTTGTGGCGCAGGGCGTAGTTGGGGTAGTTCACCGACTGGAACAGCACGTCGTTCGAGGATGCCGTCTTCTGCGGGCAGAAGGTGGCGTCCTGCTGGAACAGGGACGAGCCGTCGTTGCTCATGGCGCGCAGGACGAAGTTGCGGTGCCGCAGGTACCTGCCGTCGCTCATCCTGAACGAGTAACAGGAGCTGTTCGCCAGTCCCTTGACCAAGGTGAACGAGGAGTCCGCGCGGGACTCCGAGCCGCTCGGCGCGTCCAGCTTCACGTAGCTGTCGCTCACGTGCCAGTACCGGTCCGGGTAGTTGACCGAGCGGACCGAGATCCGGCCGGCGCCGGTCTGCGTCCCCGAACCGCCGGAACCGCCCGAACTGCCGCCGGAACCGCCGGAGCCACCGGCGCTGCCCGCACCGCCTGCGGTGCCGCCGGAACTTCCTCCCGCCGCCGATGACGCGGAGGGCTTCGCGGCGGACGGCGAGGCCTTCGGGCCGTCGGCGCCGTGCTGCGCGTCGGTCGCCGAGGCGGACGGGCTGCCGGACGTGATGGCCGACGACATGCCCGAGGTGCCCTTCGGCTGGGTGGCCCCGCCCGAGGTCGTCGGGGAGGCGAAGGAGAGCAGACCGGGGCCGTTGTCGAGGGCCGCACCGGTGGGCGGCGGAGCCGACGCCTGGTCAGGGGTGTGGTGGCTGACGGCTATCGCGGTGACGCAGGCGACGACCGTGGCGATCGCCAGCGTGCCGGCCATCCAGAGTCTTCGGGTCCCGGGAGCCCGGGAGCTGTCGGGGCCCCAGCCGTTCTCCCACTGGGGGTGCGGCGGGGGCTGGGGGGTGGTTTCTGCCATGCGCAATTCCTCCAGCGGCGCCAAGGCAGCGGCAGCCGGGGGTGTGAGGGAGAAGTGGGTGAGGTGTGAAGCAATAGTGGATCACAGAGGTGCACACACTAGTGGAGCCGCGGGGCTGCGGGGAGCCGTTTGGGCTAGCGTTTTCTGTGAGCATTAAACATCTTCGGGTGTCGGCAGGGGGGTTCGTGACCCATCTGTAGCCGACCGGCCTGGAGCCCCAACTGGATGCCGTCTGAACCTACTTGGGTGGGAGCTCGGCCGTCCGGCACTCCGGGCGCGCGGCTGTGTACGGCCGTACACAACGTTGCGTACACTCGAACACATGGGATACCTGACGCTCGCCGGCGCCATAGCCGCCGAGGTCGCCGCCACGACGGCGATGAAGTACAGCGACGGCTTCAGCCGACTCTGGCCGACGCTGCTCACGACGCTGGGGTACGTCGTCTCCTTCCTGCTCCTCGCCCAGACCCTGAAGACCGTGTCGATCGGCACGGCGTACGCGATCTGGGCCGGGGTCGGCACCGCGACCATTGCCGTGCTCGGCCTGCTGCTCTTCGGGGAGGGGCTGTCCCTCGTCAAGGTCGCCGGGATCGCGCTGATCGTCGGGGGAGTGGTCGTCCTGAACCTGGGGGGCGCGCACTGATGCCCCGCCGTTACGACCCGGAGCGCCGGCAGCGGATCATCGAGGCGGCGATCCGGGTGGTCGGGGAGAAAGGGCTTGCTGGCCTCAGCCACCGCTCCGTCGCCGCCGCGGCGGACGTGCCGCTCGGCTCCACGACCTACCACTTCAGCACCCTCGACGAGCTGATGGTCGCCGCACTGCGCCAGGCCAGCGAGGGCTTCGCCAAGGTGATCGCCTCGCGCGGGGGACTGGAGGATCCGCGGACCGACCTGGCGGCGGAACTGGCGGGCTGGCTGGGGGAGTGGCTGGCCGGTGACCGCACCGGGGTGGAGCTGGAGTACGAGCTCTACCTCGCCGCCCTGCGCCGCCCCGCCCTGCGCCCCGTCGCCGCCGAGTGGGCCGACGACCTCGCCCACCGGCTCGCCCACCGCACCGACCCGGTCACGGCGCGGGCGCTGGTCGCGCTCATGGACGGGATCTGCCTCCAGGTGCTGCTGACGGGGGTGGAGTACGACCAGGGGTATGCCAGGGAGGTGCTGGCGAGGGTGATCGGCCCGCACCGCAGTTAGGGGGACGCGAGCGCCGCTTCCGCTGGCGGCGCGGGAGCGGACTGGGCCGGCGGCGCCGGTGTTGCCTCCGGTGCGGGCGCCGACTGTGTCACCGGCGCAGGCCGTGCTCCTGATGCGGGAGCGGACCGCGCCGCCGGTACCGTCCACCGCTCCCGGTGCGGTCGCTGACCACGCTGTCGGCACCCCGGACCGTATCGCTCCGCCGGTCCGGTACCGCGCACGCTGCACCGGCCCGGATTCCTCCGTCGGGCCGTGCCGGGCCCCGTCGAGCTGCGCTGCGCCGCGCCTCCGTAGCAGGCTCCCGGCGCACGGGCTCGGGCCACGTCACGACCACCGGTCCGGACCCCGGCTCACGACCACCGGTCCGGACCCCGGCTCCGGTACCGGCACGTGAGACGCGGTTCGCTCTGGGTGCCCAGCTCACGTTAGGTTTCTAACCATGACCGACACGAACGTTCGCACCACCGGAGCCGTCGCCGCCGGCCTCGCCACCATCGCCGCCGACGGCACCGTTCTCGACACCTGGTTCCCCGCCCCCGAGCTGGTCGCCGAGCCCGGCCCGGCCGGCACCGAGACGCTCTCCGCCGAGCGGGCCGCGGAACTCCTCGGCGCGGGTGCGGCCAAAGCGGTCGGCCCGGACGCCCGCCGCAACGTCGAGGTCGTGGCGGTCCGCACGGTCATCGCCTCGATCGACGAGAAGCCGATCGACGCGCACGACGTCTACCTGCGCCTGCACCTGCTCTCGCACCGCCTGGTCAAGCCGCACGGCCTCAGCCTGGACGGCCAGTTCGGCTTCCTCGCGAACGTCGCCTGGACGTCGCTCGGCCCGGTCTCCGTCGACGAGATCGAGCAGGTCCGGCTGAACGCCCGCGCCGAGGGCCTGCACCTCCAGGTGACCTCGGTCGACAAGTTCCCGCGGATGACCGACTACGTCGTCCCGAAGGGCGTACGGATCGCCGACGCCGACCGCGTCCGCCTCGGCGCCCACCTCTCCGAGGGCACCACCGTCATGCACGAGGGCTTCGTCAACTTCAACGCCGGCACGCTCGGCACGTCGATGGTCGAGGGCCGTATCTCGGCCGGCGTCGTCGTCGGCGACGGCTCGGACATCGGCGGCGGCGCCTCCACCATGGGCACCCTGTCCGGCGGCGGCAACGTCATCATCTCCATCGGCGAGCGCTGCCTGATCGGCGCGGAGGCGGGCGTCGGCATCGCGCTCGGCGACGAGTGCGTGGTCGAGGCCGGCCTGTACGTCACCGCGGGCACCCGCGTCACCATGCCCGACGGCCAGATCGTCAAGGCGCGTGAACTCAACGGCGCCTCCAACATCCTCTTCCGCCGCAACTCGGTCTCCGGCGCCGTCGAGGCCCGACCGAACAACGCGGTCTGGGGCGGCCTGAACGAAATCCTGCACAGCCACAACTGACGTACCGGCGGCCGCGCTGTGCGGCTGCCGGCAGCGGTCTCCGCAGGTCATCGCTGAGCGCCCTTCCACGGCCCGAGGGCGGCCCGGGGGAGGGCGTTCACGTGCTTCCTCCGAGCGGCGGCACACCGGCCCGTGTGCCCCTGCCGGGCGCGGGGCCACCATCAGCCTCCACGGGGGCGGCACCCGTGGAGGCTGATGGTGGGGGTCGCGCTACAGTGCCTGCCGTGGACATACCCGGCTGGTCCGTGTGGATCGCTCTCGGTCTGGTCGTCCTGCAGGCCCTCGGTCTCGTTCCTGTTGTCCGCCGACTGCGCGGGTCCGATTCGGCGGTGCGTTTCAAGGCTCGCCTCGACCTGCTGGACGTCGTCGGCTCCCTGCTGCTTTTCGGCGGCATGCTGCTGAGTCTCGCAGTGGCGGAATCCTGGTTCTGGCTCACCTTCGCCGGCTTGGGATTCATGGCCTGCGTCTACGCCGTGAAGGGTGTCCACTGGCTCCGCACTCGCCGACGCCAGGCAGCCTGATCCTCGTCGAGGGCTGCTGCCCCGCGAAGGCACGACCGCACGGACCCGCACGTTCGGAGGCTCGGCGCGGCGGACCTGGCACGGTGCGCAGGCGGTCGCCTCTGAAGCCGGTGACTGGTGATGAGGTTGTGGCGGCGTTGCGGAGCGTGGCCCGGTCGAGGGCTTTGCCGCCGCCCGCGGCACCGGAGGCTGTTGCCGCGGCGGAAGAGGCCATCGGGTTCCCGATGCCTCGAGTGGTGGGACCGCACAGTGAAACTTTGCGCGCCGCCCTCTTCGTAGACCAGCTGTCCCGCTGCCCTGAGTCGGTCCTTCTCCTTCATGGTCGCCGATCTCGAACCCGTGACCTCGCCAGGTTGGGCCAGGGCGCTCCGCACCTGCGCTCATGGTTCGTTGTCACCCAGCTGGACACTCATGGCTGCCCTGCATCTCGCTTCGCTGCCGCGTTCCGGGCGTGAGCTTCGCGACGCAGCCGTCGCTCGTAGTCAGCGATCTGACGGGCTACGGGAACGCTGGTGGCCGTTCGGATCAAGCAGCCGTTCTCGCGATCCACCAGGAAGGGACCGTTGCCGCCCAGCCGAGGGCGCGGGCCGCTCCGGCCGTCCCGGACTGCTCCCCAGTAGAAGATCCACCCGAAGGGCAGGGCTTCTGTGCGCAGGATCTGGAGGTCGTACTCGACGTCGCCTCGCACGTCGTCGATCTCGGCCAGCACCAGCCGACGCGCTTCCTCCTCAGTCATCATCGCCCGATGATGACATGGCGCCTCGGGACACCTAGGGCTCCTTGCACCGGCGGATCCCCCCGGTGACGTGGCCGAGTCGGCGGCGGCATGCGAGCGAGGCGACCTCGATGAAGCCCGAGACTCTACCGACCTTCTGCCGGCGAACCTGGGTGGTCCACTGGAGCGGTACGACGCGGCGTCGGACGAGCATGAGATTCCGCGGCCGTACTGAGCCGGCAGGCCATCAGCTTGGGAAGCGACGGCGCTTGCAGAGGCGAATAGCTTCTGACCTGGGTGTATGTGCTGCGACGTGACGTCCGAGGGCGCAAGATCGCACCGCTGTTGACCGTGGTTTACCGGTCTTATGGGCACGCTATGGGCACGCGGTCGGCTCGGAGGAACGGGGAGCGCTTCTCACGGGCTGACGGAAAGCCGCCTTCCGGAGACGAGCCCCGGTCGGCAAGCTGCCGTTGCAGGCGCACATGGAATCACCGATGTCCCGGTCGTGCGTGGCGGGTCAAGAGTGGTCGAGAGGTCCGCTACTCCGGCACAACGACTCCGTTGACCGTCTGCCCGGGCGCAGGCGCCGGGATCTTCTGCATGCCCGGCATCTGGGCGGCATGCGCGTTCCAGCCCGCTCGGAACATGTCGCTCTGCAACAGCGTCACCTCATCGGCCAGCGTCTCCATCTCCTCGACGGAGACGGCAGAGGCGCGATAGCCCAGGCTCTTCTTCAGAGGGTTCATCGCCTCGATGCCGCTGCTGGATTCGGCCGGTGTGCAGAGCGCGTGCACGGTAGTGTTGCGCCGGGTTGCGGAAGTTCTCTGCGCGGCTGAGGCAAGCCGGGATGGTACGGCGGCAGGCTCAGGCAACGCAGCCAATTTCGGGCTACCGCCGGAGACCCCCCAACTGTGTGAAGTCTGCGATCGGTTGGGCTTGACCTGCTGCTTCTCTTGACGTTGGCAGGTACTTGGCGCGTCTCTCGTCGTCCGGCTGGAGCGTCCCAACTGCGGCCGGGTGACGGGTGAGGACGCCTTCCTGATGCCCTCACTGGTGATTCGGAGCTGTCGTCCGCACGGATGGGTCTCTCCCCTGTCCGAACGGGTTGCCGCCCTCCGCATGGACTGCGACGGTGACGGCGGCCAGGTAGGCGGCATGAGTCCCGAAGAGCCCTGCTGGGCCGCCATACCATCACCGTCCTGTACGGGACGCCCTGCTTCGGTCATGCGCAGTGGCCGCTCGGGCCGAGATCATCGGCCATCCCCATCTAATGGCGGCCCTACCCACTCAATGCGTCCCCCATTGTTTCGGCCTGTCCTTCACCTGCATCGTCGATGTCATCCACACAGGTGGAAGCCACGACAACAGCGTTGTTGCCGCATGGCACACAGCACGAGGGGCCGAGCCCATCGAAGCGGAACCTCCGATCCGGTGCCGCTCAGACCCTCACGAGCGCTGAAAGCCCCACACCGTCGTGGGAGCGTTTCCATCCTCCTGAAGCGGGCCTGACCCGCAGGGCGGTCCCGGTCAACTCCGGGTACCGGTGTCCGGTTACGTCGGAAAACGATGGCCCGCACGCCGTTCGACACAGTTCATCTCCTTCCTGGGCCGGCCCGCCGGCCACGCACAACGGAGCGCACACCATGTCCCGAGCACACATCTTCCGCAGGCTCAGCACATCGGCCGTACTCTCGGCGGCCGTCGCCGGCGCCGTCGCCCTCGCCGGTCTGGGCGGCAACCTCACCACCGGTGCGCAGCACCAGTCGCTGGGCGGGCACGTCCAGCTGGCCAGCGCGACGACCCCGACCGATGGCATGACCTTCGACATGACGAACGTCGACGCCGACCAGTACGACGCCATCATCAACTTCCTCCGCGGGCGGGGCGGCGGCTGGTCCATCTACCAAAGCATCCGTGTCACACGGACGAGCGACGACTACTTCCCCCTCACCCTGCAGGTGGGCGGGAGCCGGGTCACTCTGATCTTCAACGCGCGGAACCTGTACGTGACCGGCTGGTACAACGAAGTGACCCACCAGTACGTCCGGCTGGGTGCCGGACCCGCCACAATGCCGGGGCAGAACGGTGCTACGCAGAACCGGAACTGGCTCAACTACACCCAGATGGAGTCTGCCGCTGGGGCCGACCGCGGTTCCCTCGGCATCACCATGGGTGCCATCCAGGGTGCGATCACCGACCTGTCGAGGGGCAACTGGCGGGACCAGGCGCGGGCCCTGCTCGTCCTTGTCCAGGCCTTTGCCGAGGGCGCCCGCTTCGACTTCATCTCCTACCGGATCGGCCACGCGATGCGCAGCAACGGCATCTTCTACGCCGGGTCCTCGTCCGCAGTCAACGGCGGGTCGGGCGCCCTCTCGCTGACGTCCCTGGATCTGGAGAACAACTGGGGAGGCCTGTCCCAGGCGGCCGAGAACGCGACGCAGAACCACTATCCCCTGAACTACCAGATCGGCAGTGGGTCTTTCACGACGATGCAGGCGCTTGACGAGCAGCTGGCCCTGGCCCTGTACATCAAGATGAACTAGCCCGAAAGCGCGAAAAGCAGCCCGAACTGGTAAGCGGGCTCGGGAGTCGGACAGTGTCCGCCCTCGAGCCCGCTCACCGTCGCCGGGCGGTCCTCCCCGCGACCGTGCGACGTGGGACGGCGCGCGGACACGCTCGGAGACGCGTCCAGAACTCTCTGGTCAGAGCGACGCCCCAGGCCACGTATCCCCTCTCGAATGTGCCGTCGCCTCGCCTGCTGCCCTGGGTGAGCCGGGCCGCGTTGGTCTGTGTGAGTCAGCGCCCTTGGCAGCAGGAGCCACCCGCTGTGCGGCCGGCGCTGTGCGCACCGATGTGCTGCGCCGCCTCGGTTCGGGCACGTCCAGTCGGGGACTCCGCGTCGTGGACCACCCGTCCGGAGATCAGGGTGTACTGGACCTTGGTGGCGCGGATCAGCCCGGGCCTCACTCCCGCCGCCGCCGGCCCGGACCACATCTCGGCAACCCGCCGCAGCCCGCGACCCGTTGGAGCCGACCGCGACCCGCGACTGCCCGCGCTGCCAGCAACCGATCACCATCGTGGCCCTCTTGGCCACCTCCGAAGCCGCACGGCCGACGATGCCGCACCTGCGCACCGATGTTGTCCCGCTGCGGAGGACCCCATGACCGACCTGCCCTGGCGGCTCATGGTCTAACTCGGCGCGTACGGCCCCCTCCGCCCCGAAGAGTTGGCGGGCCTCCGTCGCCGCGCCCCCGGCGACACCAGGTCCGAAGCAGGCACCCGCACCGTGTACCTGCCTGAGTTCCTCGCCCGGACCTTCGCATCCACATGGAGCTGTACGAGGGCAAGGGACCCAACGGTCTCGTCTTCCTCGGCGAGAAGGGCGCTCCGTTCCGCCGAAGCAGCTTCTGGTCGGAAGTGGCGCAGGGCTCGTACCGCTGCCGGCGTTCCCGAGGGCTTCCGGTTCTACGATCTCCGTCACACAGGACACACCCTGTCGACCCGCTCAGGAGCCACCCTCAAGGACGCGATGGTCCGCGCGGGCCAGTCCTCGGAGAAGGCGGCGCTGATCTATCAGCACTCCGACGACGACCGACAGCAGGAAGTTGCAGCCTTCCTCGATGCGACCGTACGCAAGGCGCGGGAGCAAGCGCAGGAAGCTGCCGCACGCGACAACTGATCAAGGCGGACAGCAAGAAGGCCCGGGTCTCTGACCTGGGCCTCAATCATGGAGCGGGTGACGAGAATCGAACTCGCGCTCTCAGCTTGGAAAGCTGAGGCGGTCTGGGGCCCGATGTGGGCCTGACCTGCGGGACAAGGGTGTCAACGCCTGCTGGATGGTCCGTTCGTTCCCCGCTGTTCCCCCTGGTTCCCCGTACGATCTGGCACGCGTCTGGCACTACCTCTTCATCGCGAACCATCGGCTGGATGGCCATTGGGACGAGGACGCTGGTCCTGGGGTCATCGACGGCCGCCGGCAGCCACCCGAAGTTGCGGTGGTTGCGGTACTCCGCTGCTGTACAGGAACCGCAGCCGGCCCGGACGAGGCATAGGGTCCTCCGGCCCCAGAGTGGGGAACTATGGCCCAGCGCGACCGTGGACCGAGTGATCCAACCTGGTATTGACGTAGCGGTCAGCCGAGGGAAGTGGTCGGCATGATGTGGTACGACGGTGGATGGGGTTGGGGCGGCTGGTTCGTCATGACCGTGTTCATGGTGCTGTTCTGGGCCGTCCTGATCGTCGGGCTCATCGCACTGGTGCGCTACCTCGCCGGCACGCGTCACCATCAGCAGGCCGACCTGCCTCCCCCCTCCGGCGAAGGCAGGTCGCAGGACCGTCGGGCCGAGGACCTGCTTGCCGAGCGGTTCGCACGCGGGGAGATCGACGACGACGAGTACAAACGCCGGCTCGGGCTGCTTCGGGAGCACCGGTGAACACGCATCGCCGCCGAGCGGTGTGGTCCGCGATCGCCATTGCCGCGGCGGCCTTGGTGCTGGGCATCGCCACGACGGGTCTGATGGCCGCGTCTGGCGCCTTCCACAGGACGGGACCGACCTCCTGGAGAGCGCAGGGCGGCGCACGGTGCACGGCGCCGGCCGCGAAAGGCAGTGCGGTCGACGTGACCGTATGGGACAGGGGGCACATGACGGGGGGCCCGAACCGGCCTGCGCCGAACCACGGCCTTCCCGGCTGGTACGGCATGGGAATGATGCGCCTGGTGGCCCACCCCGCGACGGTCCCGGCAGGAAAGGTGACGCTGCGGGTGGTCAATGCGGGAACCCTCACGCACGAGGTGATCGTGTTGCCGCTGTCGGCGGGCCGGACCGCCGGAGAACGTGCCATCGGCTCCGACGGGCGGGTTTCGGAAACGGGCAGTCTCGGCGAGGCGTCCCGCAACTGCGGCAGTGGCGCCGGAGAGGGCATCGCCTCCGGTGCGGCGGCCTGGACCACAGTGACGTTGCCTCCAGGACGCTATGAGCTGGTGTGCAATGTGCCAGGCCACTACGCGGCCGGCATGTACACCGAGCTGGATGTCGCCAAGTGAGCCAAGAGCCCGAGGCGGTCGGCCCTCTCCGTGCGACGGCCCAAGGCCGGAGAGGGTGACGTTGACGAGGCGGTGCACGGCTTCCTCGGAGGAGAGCCCTGCGGCGGCGGACAGCGCGTGCAGGCAGTAGTCGGCCAATTCGCCGGGAGAGACGTCGTCGCGGACCAGGGCGTGCGGCTGCTGTTGAGCCTGGACCACGTGTTGGTCCCGGTGGACGAAGGCGGCGATCTCGCAAGACCGCTTCGAGCTGTTCCCCGGGTCCGCCGACGTGACGCTCGTGCCAGGTGATCAGGATCGACTGGACGTCCGGGAAACGCTTGTACAGCAGCTGCTCGTCGGCACCGATGCCCTGCCGCAGAGAAAGCATGACACGGAAGGCGGAACTCCAGGCGGGGGCAGGAGCCGTGGCCCGCGGAGCACCACTTCGGGCCTGATAGCAGGCGGGGCACTGATAGTTGCGGTACACCTCGGCATCGGCGGCGCCGCGCTGGCTGACGCGAAGTGGACCGGCTGGGCCGCCAACGCCGTCCTGGTTCTCATCCTGGTGAAGCTGCTGTTCCCGGGCAGCCACCTTTTCCTCGGGCGTGCCGCGCTGCGTGGCGGCATCGTGTCCCGGCATCAAAGGAAGCGTCGCGAGCAGCCGGAGCGGGCCGTCGCATCCTCACTGCTGCCTTCACCGGCTCGCCCCCTCTTCAACGATCTGAACGCGGCCCCCCACCCGCCGGTGGAGGACTCACTCCGTCCCCGGGCCGATCCGCGCGATATCGCACTCATGGTGGAGTGCATGTGTGATTGCCACCTTGTCGCGCGTCCTTCCCGGCCCGGACGGCTAACCGGTCCAGCCGCCCGGCACCACCGAGTCCCTACTTCGGTCACCTCGAGACCGCCCGCCGCCGCTTCGACGCCTGACCCGTGCGACGCGCGTCGCGAAGCCGCCCACCACACGGGGTTCACGGCTCCGGCACGGCCCGCTCAGCCGGCGTCCGGCAGGGACGTCCTGAACAGCGCGAGCGTGGTGAAGTCCGCCTCGCGCAGGCCGACCCGCGGGTTCACATGATGCAGCAGGGCAGGGCCGGGATGGTGGGCGCGGACGTACAGCGTGTCCGGCGGGCTCTGTTCGTCGTCCACCCACGCGAACGCCCGCCCGGCGGCGTACCCGACGATCGCCTCCGTCTTCCAGTGCACCCCGTCCGGCCGCTCCGCGAAAAGCCCCCGGCCGAAGTCGACGTACGGCAGCTCCGGCAGGCCCACCACCGGGGCGATCCAGCGGTTGGCCGCGGCCATCCAGCTGGTCGCCCAGCACAGCTCGTAGCCGAGGGCGAGCAGTGCCGGGCCGTGGTCCGGGTTCAGCCACACCCGCAGGGGGCGCCCGGGTCGGACGGCCGCACGGATCGTCGTAAAGCCCTCAGGGCGTCGCTCAGGCTTCGCGGCGTACGGGTTGAGGGGGCCGTCGACGTCCAGGAACAGCAGGGGGCGGCTCATGGGGACAACGTACGGCAGCGGGTGGACGGGGCACGCTGAGGTTTTCCGCGCCGGACAGGCATAGTGGCGCCGCCCCGCGCGCGTCAGCACGGGTACGGGGCCCGGACACGAGGTGGGCCCGGGGGAAGAGAAGGTGACGATGGATGCGGAACTGCAGGAGAATTTCCGGGAGTTCGTGGACACCCGGTCCACGGCGCTGCTGAGGACCGCCGTGCTGCTGACCGGCGGTGACCGGCATGCCGCCGAGGACCTGCTGCAGAACGCCCTGATGAAGGCGGCGGACCGCTGGCAGCGCATCGACGAGCCCGAGGCGTACGTACGGCAGGTCCTCTACCGGCAGCAGATCAGCCGCTGGCGGTTGAAGTGGCGACGGCGTGAACTCAGCGTCGCCGAGCCGCCGGAGAGCCCGCCGGCACCCGACAGTGCGTCCGCCGCCGAGCTGCGGCTCGTACTCCGCGCGGCCCTCTCCCGGCTGACCGCCCGCCAGCGCACCGTACTGGTCCTGCGCTATTTCGAGGACCTCCCCGAGGCCGACGTGGCGCGACTGCTCGGCTGTTCCGTCGGCACCGTACGCTCCACCACCCACCGCTCCCTGGCCCGGCTGCGCGCTCTCGCGCCCGAACTGGCCGCCCTCGATCCGGACCCCGGACCCGAACAGCCGCCGTCCCGTGACTACTCGCCCGTGGAGGTGCGGCCGTGAACGTCGAGGAACTCGTCCGGGACACCCTGCGTGATCAGGCCGCCGAACAGCTCCCCGCGGGGCCGGGATTCGCCGACCGGGTCCTCGGTGCCCGCCGGCACCGCCGGACCCGTCGTATCGCCGCTGTCGCCGTGGCCGCCGCGGCCGCGGTCGCCGTCGCGGTGGGCGTGCCGCTGCTCGACGGCGGCAAGCCCGATGTACGGCCCGCCGGGGTCCTCGACCCCGACGAGACCCGCGCCCACCCCGACCAGTCGCCGCCCCGCGAGCTGATCCGGGCCGGCGCCGCCACCATGGCCGCCTACTACACCGTCGACACGGTCAAGGAGAAGGCCCGCCGCTCCCACAGCACCCGCACCTACTGGCTGCTGGACCAGCGCACCGGCCGCTACGAGAAGGACGCACGCTGGTCGTACGTCGCCGTCGCCCCGGGCCTGAAGACCGCCGCCGTACTGGAGCGGCGGCTGCCCACCTCGCGGATCGGCCTGCTCGACCTCGGCACCGGCAAGGTGGCCCGCTGGATCCCGGTCGAGCACGGCGTCGGCGGGATCGCCTTCTCCCACGACGGCCGCCGACTCGTCGCGACGACCTACGCCACCGATCCCGACGTCCAGATCCAGACGCGGGACGACAAGGACGTCAAAGTCTTCTCGATGCCGCCCACCATGCCGCGCACCGGCTTCTACGTTCTCGACGTGGCCTCCGGGAAGGGTCCCTGGAGCCAGGTGCGCGACCCGCGCGACAGCATGGGACTGTCCACCATCAACTCCCGCCAGGACTTCGCCCTCAGCCGCTCGGGACTGTACGTCTGGTCCGGCCTGACCTCCGACCCCGGGATGCAGTTCTACGATCTCCGGGGGGAGGAGGTGTCCGCGCCGGCCGGTGAGCGGAACCTGAAGTGGTACGTCGAGGCGGGACTGTCGCCCGACGGCAGGCGGGTCGCCGGCGACTTCGCGGGCCGGACCATGAAGACCTCCTCCTGGGTCCTCGACCTGAACACCGGAAAGCAGGTCGAGGTGCACGGGCAGGAGCTGCTCGCCTGGGCCGACGACAAGTCGCTCATCGCCTGGGACGTGGCCAAGGACGGTGACAGCGAGTACCACAACCGGCTGGTCCTCGTCACCGTCGGTAGTGACAAGGTCGTCCCGCTGAGCGGCTTCCGTAAGGGAGACGACGGCTCCGCCGGCCGCTGGCAACCGGTCTTCGCCGAACGCTGATCAGCCGGCCGCCGCCACCAGTTCCGCGTACACCGCCCGCAGCCCGTCGGCCGCCTCCCGGTCGGCGGGTCTGAGCGGTGACCGCACCGGTCCCGCGGGCAGGCCCACTGCGGCGAGCAGGGCCTTCGCCGTGACCGTGCCCGGCAGGGCCCCCGCCGTCATCGCCTCGATCAACGGGACGGCTCGCAGCTGGAGTCCGGTCGCCCGGGCCGTGTCGCCCGCGTCGAAGGCGTCCAGGATCGCGGCGACCCGCCCCGGCACCACGTTCGCGACCGTGCTCACGCAGCCCGCCGCGCCCACCGCGTACAGGGCGAGGATGTGCTCGTCGCAGCCCGCGTAGTACGCCAACCCGGTGCGTGCCAGCACCTTCTGGGTGCCGAGGAAGTCGTACGAGCAGTCCTTCACGGCGACGATCCGGGGGTGTGCGGCGAGCCGGATCAGAGTCTCCGGTTCGATCCGGGTACCGGTGCGGCCAGGGATGTCGTACAGCATCACCGGCAGCCCGCTCGCCTCCGCCACCGCCAGGAAGTGCGCCTCCAGCGCGTCCTGCGGGGGCCGGCTGTAGTACGGCGACACCACCAGGACGCCGTCGGCGCCCGCCTTCTCGGCGGCCAGCGCCAGTTCGACGGTGTGCCGGGTGTCCGCCGTGCCCACGCCCGCCACGAGCGGCACCCGCTCGCCCACCGCCTCCCGCACGGCCGCGATCAGCCGCGCCTTTTCCGTGTCCGTGGTGGTCGGCGACTCGCCGGTGGTGCCGTTCAGCACCAGGCCGTCACAGCCCTCCGCCACCAGCTGTGCGGCCAGTCGCCCGGCACCGCCCAGGTCGAGCGCCCCCGCTGCGGTGAACGGCGTGATCATCGCGCAGAGGGTGCGTCCGAAGGGGCGCGGTACGGGGGCAGGGGAGGGAGAGGGGGTGGTGCCTCGTGGGGTCGTCATAGGGGTAGTGTCGGCGCGGAGAACGGATTAGCTCTACTTAATTCTTCTACGGCTCATATCTTAGTGATGCTACGGCGTTCACTTCTGGCGGTGGCATGTGCAGGGCTGAGCGCCGCTGATCCGGGTACCCGCAGTGTCAAGCAGAGGGGAAGCCGACGACACTCAGGAGGGGCACCGATGACGAAGAGGACCGCACGCGGAACGGGGACTCGACTGACCGACACCGCGGGAACGTTGGCGGCGAAGGCCGACCTCAAGGGGCGCACCCAGGCGCGCGCCGCCGATCTGATGGACAAGGCCGGCGCGCTGAGCGTGCAGCTGCGCTCGGGCGCGACCAAGGCCGGTCACCAGGCCCAGAACCGGGCGGTCAGGGGCGGGCACACGGCTCAGGAGCAGATGCTGAAGGCGCGGCACACGGTCCAGGAGCGGGCGCTCAGGACCGGACACGTCGTCCAGGAGCAGGCCGGGCGGGCGGGGCACCTCGCCTCGGAGAAGGTCGCCGAGGCCGGGCGGGCCACTCGGGGGCCTCTCGCGCAGCCCGCGCGCATGGCGGTCCGCGCCGCCCTGCGCCGCCCCCGTCAGATTCTGATCGCAGGGGCCGCCCTCGCCGCCGCGGGCGTGGCCGTGGGCGTGCTGCGCCGAGGTTCGCGCCGCTGAACGCCGCCAGGAGGGCCGGCCCCACCGTGGTTCCGGCCTCACCGCCAGATCCCGGCCCCACCGTCCTGCCGAAAACTTGAACCATCTGGACAAGAAAAGTTTTCGGTGGGAGGGTGGGGCCATGCTGGATGTGACCGTGATCGAGGACCCCGAGGCGGCGGCGGTGTCGCTGGACCCCGTACGGGCCCGGCTGCTCGCCGAACTGGCCGTCGCGCCCGCGTCGGCCACGATGCTGGCAGGCAAGGTGGGGCTGCCGCGGCAGAAGGTGAACTACCACCTCAAGGCGCTGGAGCGGCACGGCCTGGTCGAGCTGGCGGGGGAGCGGCGCAAGGGAAACGTCACCGAGCGGCTGATGCGGGCGACCGCCGCGTCGTACGTCATCTCGCCGGCCGCGCTGCCCGCCGTGCAGCCGGACCCGGACCGCTTCCGCGACCAGCTCTCCGCGCGCTGGCTGCTCGCGCTCGGCGCCCGTCTGGTGCGCGACGTCGGCGCGCTGATCACCGGAGCCGCCAAGGCCCGCAAGCGGCTGGCGACCTACGCGCTGGACGGCGAGGTCCGCTTCGCCTCCGCCGCCGACCGGGCGGCCTTCGTGCAGGAGCTGACTGCGGGCGTGAGCGCGCTCATCCGCAAGTACGACGCGCCCGACGCGGCGGGCGGCCGAGACCACCGCATCGTCGTCGCCGTCCACCCCACACTCAAGGAACCACCCGCCTCCGCGCACGAGGAACCCCCCGCACCCGCTGTCGGCGACGCTTCGTCGTCACCCCCGGCCGGAGCGCCTCCCGTCCCCGCGGGCGGCAGAACGGCTGTGCCTGTGGCCGGTCAGCCGGCCGCGGCGCCCGGCGTCACCGCCTCCGGACCGGATCAGTAGGCAGCAGGAGTCCCGTCATGTCCAAGGAATTCGAGATCGTCCGTGAGTTCGAGGTCGACGCCACGCCTGCGGAGGTGTGGGAGGCGATCACCCACGGCACCGGTGGCTACCTGTGGCCGATGGAGCCGCCCGAGCCCCGGGTCGGCGGCGCGGCGGCGTTCGGCTCCACCGTCACCGCCTACGACCCGCCGCACCACCTGGTCACCCGCAGCGAGGACGTCGGCTTCCCGACGCAGAGCGCCAACCAGCTGGAGCACCTCGTCGAGCCGCGCGACGAGGGCCGCCGCGCCTGGGTGCGCTATGTGCACAGCGGGATCTTCACCGACGACTGGGACAACCAGTACGACGGCGCGAACCGGCACACCGGCTTCTATCTGCACACCCTGCGCGAGTACCTCACCCACTTCGCGCCCCGCCCGGTCACCTTCGCCCAGTTGAACGGGCCGGAGGCGTCCCGTGCGCCGGGCGCGTTCGATGCGGTGGCGCGGGCCCTCGGTCTGTCGGACGACACGGCCGAGGGCGCCAAGGCGGCCGTACGCGGGCCCGGCGGGCGGATCCTGGACGCGGTGGTGGACTACCGCGACCCGTACTTCGTCGGGCTGCGGACCGACCACGCCCTCGTCCGGTTCTTCGGACGCAACCACTGGGGCGCCCCGGTCGGCATCAGCGTCCACGACTTCGCGCCGGACGCCGACGCCGCGGCGAACGAGGCGGCCTGGCAGGACTGGCTGAACGGCGTGTTCGGCCAGTCCTGAGCGGGGCCGGACGGTCACGGGCGGAAGCGCAGCACCTGCGGGTCGTGGTCGCTGATCTGGTCGTGGAACTCCGAGTTGATGTGCACGCTGTCGTACTGGAAGTCGCCGTTGCGGCGGATCTCCTTGCTGATCAGGATCTGGTCCAGGACCTGCTGGTTGCCCTGGTAGTCGTAGGTGTAGCGCTCGCGCTCGGGCAGCGACTGGATCGCCGACCAGAGTGCGCCGCCGCTCTGCAGGATCTCGGTGGTGCCGGAGAAGTCGAAGTCGTTCATGTCGCCGAGCGCGACCACCTCGGCGTTCTTCTGGACGTCGAGAATGTTCTTGACGAACGCGTTGACCAGCGTCGCCTGCGCGTGACGCTGGGTCTCCGAGCTGCGCACCACCGGCTGGTACTGCGCGGTCAGGCCCTGGTCGCCGCCCTTGGAGTTGAGGTGGTTGGCGATCACGAAGACCGTCCTGCCACGGAACACGAACTCGCCGGCCAGCGGCTTGCGGCTGCTGGTCCAGGCGGGGTCGGCCGGGGCGACGCGGCCCGGGGAGGCCGTCAGCTGCGCCTTGCCGTGCACCCTGGTGACACCCACCGCGGTGGTGGAGTCGCCGCCCGCGCGGTCCACGAAGGACACCCGCCGGGGGTTGAAGAGGAAGACCTGGCGGATGTTGCCGCCGGGCTCGCCGCCGTCCTGGTCGTTGACCGGGTCGATGGAACGCCAGTCGTACCTCGGGCCGCCGGCCGCGACGATCGCGTCGATCAGCTTGTTCACCGTGACGTCCGCGGCGACCGTGCCGTCGTCGGTGGCGCCGTTGTCGTCCTGGATCTCCTCCAGGGACACGATGTCGGGCGACTGGAGGTTGTTCACGATCGCGGACGCGTGCGCGGCGAAGGTGCCGTCGGACGGGTCGAGGTTCTCGACGTTGTACGTCGCGACCGCCAGCTCCCCGCGCGCCTGCTTCCTCGTCGTCTCGCGTTGCAGGCCACCGCTCTTCAGGGTGCCGAGCTCGCTCGCGACGAGGGTGTAGCCGCCGAACTGGTTGTAGTCCATCGGGCCGGTGGTGGTGCCGGTCAGCGTGTCGCCGACGTTCGCCGCCGGGAAGTCGGCCGTCGGACCGAGCGACTGGATCTGGAGACGGCCGGTGTTCTGGTCGTCGTAGGAGGCGTACAGGGAGCCGCCGCGGCGGGTCGCGTTCTCGTGCGGCTTGACCGTGACCCACAGCTCGGCGTACGGGTCGGTGGCGGTGATCACACGGACGTTCTCGACCCGGACGTTCATGCCCTCGAGGGACTCGTAGTAGTCCAGGGCGTACTTCTCCGGCTGGAGCGGCAGGCCGTTGATCGAGTTGCCGGCGGCCGTGTCACCCGTGGGGGCGTAGAGGCGGGGCACCGACCGCGAGTCGATGACGACCGGCGCGGGGACCGGGTTTCCGGTGGAGAGGGTGGTGACGGTCGGCTTGGTGATCTCGGTGACCGACTGGTTGCCGGTCGAGGCGCCGCCCGGGACGAACTCGGAGACCGTCCCGCTGACCGTGACCGAGTCGCCGACCGCGACCTTCGGGGTGGAGCTGGTGAAGACGAAGACGCCCTCGCTGGTGGCCGGGTTGTCGTCCGGCGTCGGGTCCTGGGGCCAGAAACCCCTGGAGGAGCCGTAGGTGCGCGTGCCCGTGACGATGCCCGGGACGTCCGTGACCTTCTGGCCGGCGTACGGGGATATGCGCGTGGTGCCCTGGACGTCGTGGATGCGCAGCCCGTCGGCCTGCGCGGGTGACGTGAGGGCGACGGTGGACGCCGCGCTGCAGACGGCGGCGACGGTGAGCGCGGCGAGACGCGCGGAAGACCTGCTCGGCAAGGGGATCCCTCCGGGGACATACGGACGTGCCGGGACGAGGGTGTGACACGCGTAGAAAACGGGTGAACAGTTGTCCCCTCAGTTTCTACGCGCGTCAATCTCCTGGGTGGCGGCGGGAGTTGTCAAGGTTTCGGCCATGTGCGGGACCGGGTGGGGAGATGAACCGGTCGGCATGGGTGGAAATCCGTCTAGGCTGAGCGGTTGAGCCGTACGGCGTCCAGGGCCGTACGGATGTCGATACGGCGTCCAGGTCGCCGTACGACCGCCCAGGCATCCGAGGAGAACCAAACCGATGTCAGACAGCTCGCCCCTGCCGCCGGTGCGGTTGCTCCCCGAAGCGGAGCTGGCGCGCGCCGCACTGTCCACGCCGCTGCTCTCCCGGGCCGCCCGGCTCGCCCGCTGGGCCGGCCCGGACACCCGCGTCGACGCAGGTGGCGAACTGGTCGAGGAGCAGCTCCCGGCCGCCGCCGAGCTGCTCGGCCTCACCGGGGACGATGCCGCCGCCTACGCCGGCGAGGCCTGGCGGGTCGCCGTGGACGCCGGGCTGGTCGAGATCGTCGACGAGGAGGCCGGCACCGTGGCGGCGGGGCAGGAGCTGGGGCAGCTCACCGGCGGCTCGCCGCACGACGTCCTCGCGGTGTGGCAGGCGGCGCTCGAAACCGTGATCGCCGACGCGAGCGTGCCCGACCTGGACGGAATTGTCGACGCGCTCGACGAGGGCGGGGAGGTCGATTTCTCGTCACTCGGCTGGGACCCCCGGGCGGAGGCGGACTTCCTCGACGGCGTCCTCGGCAACCTCTATCTGCTCACGGCGAGCGAGGACGGACCCGGTGCGGCGCCGGTGCCGCTGCCCGCGCTCGCCGCCTCGATGATCGTGCCCAGTGACATGGGGGAGCCGACCAACGACGTCCTCGAACAGGTCTCCGACGCGATGATGCGGCTCGACGACCAGTTCCGGCTGCTGGAGCCGGTCGGGCTGGTCGAGTACCAGCCGGTGGACGAGGCGCTGATGGCCGACGGCGACGAGGAACCGGCGGCCGGACCGGTCGACGAGGCCGACGTCTCCCGCTACGGCATGGTGCGGCTCACCCCGCTCGGCGCCTACGGGCTGCGGGCGCGGCTGCTGGAGGCGGGCTTCGGGGCGCCGGCGGTCGGCGAACTCGCCGACAAGGGCGCGGACGCGCTGCTCGACGGTACGGCCGCCTTCCCGCAGGGAGCCGCGCGGGCCGAGACCGAGCAGTGGCTGGCCCGCCGTGAATCCCTGGCCGCCGCACGGGAGTTGCTGTCCGCCGCGCGCGGCGCGGACGCGGGCGCCCCGCTGCGGCGGCTGCGCTGCCAGCAGGCGCTGTCGCTGCTCGGTCCGGAGGCCGAGCCCGCCCTCCGTGAGGTCCTGGACGACCCCGAACTGGGCGGTCTGGCGCGGGTCTGGCTCGCCGAACGCGGCGCGGCCGACGTGCCGCAGCCCTCCCAGGACCTGATCTTCTGGCTGACCATCGACACGGTGGCCGCGCAGCTCGCGGCCGAGGGGAACTCGGAGGAACTCCAGTTGCTCGTCGAGGGACTGGCCCGGCAGCACGCCGGGTTCTTCGCCGAGGCGTGGCGGGTGGAGCACCCGGACACGGCCGACGTGCTGGAGGCGATGGGCCGGCTGCACCCGGACAAGAAGGTGGCGAAGGAGGCCAGGAAGGCGGCGTTCAAGGCGCGTTCCCAGCACGGGGTGTAGGGAGCGGGAGGGGTTTCCGCGGTGTGACTTTTGGCTTCCGTGGGCCGGTGCTTACGGATTCATGGAAAAGCCGGAGCCGATGTCGCCCGCTGTTCAACCGGCGTTCAGGAGCGGCCGGGAGCGTGTGCGCCGTCCTGAGGTCCGCCACCCTCCACGGCACTCCGACCGTCACAGGAGACACCATGTCGCTCACCCGCAGGGACTTCGCCAGGAAATCCGCGATCACCGGTGCCGGTGTCGCGCTGGCGGGCAGCGTCGGCGCCCTCGCCACCGCCCCGAACGCGCTCGCCGCCACCGACACCGCCGAGGCCGGGTCGGCGCACGGACACGGCGGCGTCGGCTACGGCCCGCTGGTCGCCGACCCCGACGGCATCCTCGCGCTCCCCGCCGGCTTCACGTACGAGATCATCACGTACAGCGGCCGGACCCGGCTGGAGTCCGGCGAGTTCACCCCCTCCAACCACGACGGCACCGCCACCTTCGACGGTCCGCGCGGAGCCACCCTGCTCGTCAACAACCACGAGCTGAAGGGCCCGCGGGCCGACTGGGAACACCCCGTCCCGCTCACCGAGGGCCTGGTGTACGACCCGGCCGCCTCCGGTGGCTGCACGGTCGTCGAGGTCCGGCCCGGCGGCCACGTCGCCGAGTGGGTCGGCATCGCCGGCACGTCCACCAACTGCGCGGGCGGCACCACCCCTTGGGGTACCTGGCTGACCTGCGAGGAGACCGAGGACAAGGCCGGCGCCGACGGCATGACGAAGGACCACGGCTACGTCTTCGAGGTGGACCCCGAGGACCGCCGGGCCAACCGCGACCCCAAGCCCGTCAAGGCGCTCGGCCGGTACGCCCACGAGGCCGTCGTCGTGGACCCCGGGCGCGGCCACCTCTACCTCACCGAGGACGCCTCGGGGCCCAACGGCCTGCTCTACCGCTGGACCCCGCCGCAGGGCTTCCGCCACGGCCGCGGCAGGCTGCGCACCCTCGCCGACGACGCGGGCACCCTCCAGGCCTTCAAGTGCTTCGACTCCGGCGGCAAGTTCGTCGACGACCTCTCCCGCGCCACGAAGACCGGCACGGTCTACGGCGTCGACTGGGTGGACGTCCCCGACCGCGACGCGAAGTCGGTCTCCGTGCGCAAGCAGTTCGGCACCGGCCAGGTCACCCGTGCCCGCAAGCTGGAGGGCATGTGGTGGGGCGACGGCGGCACCTACATCGTCTCCTCCTACGCCCGTGCGGAGAGCCCCGTCCAGCACGACGGCGCCGTCTGGTTCCACGACCCGAAGCGCCGCACCCTCACCCTCAAGGTCCTCATCGGCGTCAACCCGGACCCGTCCGCGGAAGGCGCCTTCGACGGCCCGGACAACATCACCGTCTCCCCGTACGGCGGTCTCGTCATCGCCGAGGACGGCGAGGGCCTCCAGCACCTGTTCGGCGCCACCGAAAGCGGCCGTACCTACCCGATCGCCTGCAACGAACTGAACATCGGCACCGCGGACGACCCGGAGTACAGCGAGTTCACCGGCGTCACCTTCTCGCCCGACGGCCGGACCCTGTACGCCAACATCCAGACCCCGGGCATCATGCTCGCGATCACGGGGCCCTGGAAGCGCGGGCAACGGTAGATCGCAGGTTCCCTCGCACGTGCGCACCCTTGTCCGTCGCCTGATTGATATCTAACATTTCAGTTCATGGAGGCTCTGCGACCCGTCGCCCGTACCCTGCTCCGCGACCGTGCCTACGCCGCGATCAAGGACGCCATCGTCGCCGGGGACATCGAACCCGGCGCGGTGGTGCGCGACGCCGAGTTCGCGGAGCGGCTCGGGTTGTCCCGGGCGCCGGTACGGGAGGCGTTCTCCCGGCTCGTCGACGAGGGGCTCCTGGAGAGCAAGCCGCAGAGCTACACCAGGGTCACCCCGGTGGTGGCCGCCGAGGTGCGGGACGCGGCGGCCGTGGTCGGCGCCATGCACGAACTGGTCACCCGGGCCGCCGTACCCCGGCTGCGGGACGTGGACCTCGACGAGATGCGCGTGTCCAACGTCCGGTTCGCCGCCGCCGTGCAGGCAGGTGACGTGGACGGGGCGCTGCGCGCCGACGACGACCTGCACGACGTGCTGGTCCGGGTGGCCGGGAACCGCGCGGCCGCCGCCACCGTCGCCCGCTACACCCCGCTCATCCGCCGCCTGGAGCGCCGTCGCTTCGGCGAGGGCGGCTCCTGTCGCTCGGCCGGCCTGCACGAGCGCCTGATCGAGGCCTGCGCGGCGGGGGACGCGGAGGCGGCGGCGCGGGTCACGGCGGAGATCTGGCACACCCTCGGCGACCTGGCAGACGACGACACCCACTGACCGCTCCTCCAGGAGGCGCCCCATGTCCCTTTCCTCGTACGACCGCTACCCGCTCCTCTTCGGCCCGTCGCCCGTGCACCCCCTGGAGCGGCTCACCGCCCACCTCGGCGGCGCCGCGCTGTGGGCCAAGCGGGAGGACTGCAACTCCGGGATCGCCTACGGCGGGAACAAGACCCGCAAGCTGGAGTACCTGGTCGCGGACGCGCTGGCCAAGGGCTGCGACACGCTCGTCTCCATCGGCGGGGTGCAGTCCAACCACACCCGCCAGGTGGCCGCCGTCGCCGCCCGTGCCGGGCTCACCTGCGTGCTGGTGCAGGAGAGCTGGGTGGAGTGGCCGGACTCCGTGTACGACAAGGTCGGCAACATCCTGATCAGCAGGCTGGCCGGGGCCGACGTGCGCCTCGTGCGGGCCGGGTTCGGGATCGGCTTCAAGGAGAGCTGGGAGCTGGCGCTGCGCGAGGTCGAGGAGTCCGGCGGCAAGCCGTACGCCATCCCGGCCGGCGCCTCCGACCACCCGCTCGGCGGGCTGGGCTTCGCGGGCTGGGCGTACGAGGTGGCCGAGCAGGAGCGGCAGGCGGGCGTCTTCTTCGACACGGTGATCGTGTGCTCGGTGACCGGTTCGACGCAGGCCGGCATGGTCGCCGGGTTCGCGGCGCTGGAGGAGGCGGGCGGACGCCGGCGCCGGGTCGTCGGCATCGACGCCTCGGCCGAGCCCGTCGAGACCCGCGTACAGATCGCCCGGATCGCCCACCGTACCGGCCGGCTCATAGGTCTGCGGCGTGAGCTGACCGTCGACGACGTCGAACTCGACGAGCGCTACCACGCGGGCGTCTACGGTGTCCCGGACGACACCACGCTGGCCGCGATGCGCCTGGCGGCCCGCACCGAGGGCATGGTCACGGACCCGGTGTACGAGGGCAAGTCCATGGCGGGGATGATCGACCTGGTCGAACGGGGCGAGATCGACCGCGGCTCCACCGTCCTGTACGCACACCTGGGCGGCCAGCCCGCGCTGAACGCTTACAGCGCGCTCTTCTAGGGCCGCCCTAGGCGGGCGCCTGCGCACCTCCGGGCAGCCGGACCACTGTGCCCGGCTGCCCGGCCGGCCGTGCGGGCAGCCGGCCGGGTGCGCGGGGACCTACTTGGCGAGGAAGGACAGCAGGGCGGCGTTCACTTCCTCGGCGTGCGTCCACAGCAGGCCGTGCGGGGCGCCCTCGACCTCCACGTACTCGGCCGACGGCAGCAGCGCGTGGAACGGACGCCCGGTCGCGTCGATGGGCAGGATGCGGTCCCCGGTGCCGTGCAGGATCAGCGCGGGGACGTCGACCTTCGCCACGTCGGCGCGGAAGTCGGTGATCCAGGTCGGCACGCAGGCCACGGAGGCGTGGGCGGAGGCACCGGCCGCCACGTTCCAGCTGTTGCGGACGGCCTCCTCGCTGATCCGGCTGCCCAGCGTCTCGTCCAGGTTGTAGAAGTCCTGGTAGAACGCGGTGAAGTAGGCGTACCGGTCCTTGGTGACCGCGTCCAGGATGCCGTCGAAGACTGCCTGGTCGACGCCGGTCGGGTTGTCGTCGGTCTTGAGCAGGAAGGGCTCCAGGGAGGCCAGGAAGACCGCCTTGGCGACCCGGCCCGAGCCGTACGTGCCCAGGTAGCGGCCTACCTCGCCGGTCCCCATCGAGAAGCCGACCAGGACCGCGTCCGTCAGGTCGAGTTCGGTGAGCACCTTGTCGAGGTCGGCGGCGAAGGTGTCGTAGTCGTAGCCCGTGGTGGGCTGGGAGGAGCGGCCGAAGCCGCGGCGGTCGTAGGTGACGACGCGGTGTCCGGCCTCCAGCAGGACCGGCAGCTGCTTCTCCCAGGAGTGGCCGTCGAGCGGGTACCCGTGGATCAGCACGACGGGCTGGCCGGTGCCGTGGTCCTCGTAGTAGAGCTCGATCGGCGCGCTGTTCTCCTCGCCAACGGTGATGTACGGCATGACGGTTCGTCCTCCTCGGTTCGGAGAGTCCAGCACACCACCGTCGTCGGGCCGCCGCCAGGCAGAAGTGCAGGCGGAAGTAGAGAGCGCTTGTTCTAATTGTCGTGATGACCAGACGTTCCTCTTCCGACCTGCCCCACGGCGGCACCGCCTTCGGCGTGACGCTGCGCTCCCTGCGCCGGACGGCCCGGCTGACCCTGGAGGAGCTGTCACAGGCGTCCGGCGTCAGCGTCCGCGCCCTGGGCGACCTGGAACGCGGCCGCAGCCGCGGACCCCAGCGCCGTACCGTCGACGCGCTCGCCGCAGCCCTGGGACTCGACCACGAGCAGCGGCAGCGCCTCCAGCGGCTGGCCGACGCCGGCCGGGAACGCGGCGGTCCGGCCGCGCCGCCGTACCTCCTGCGCACGGTCCCGGACTTCACCGGACGAAGGCGGGAACTGGCGGACCTGGAGGCGCTCGCCCAGGGGGTCCGCACCCGCGCCGTGGTCCTCTTCGGACCCGGTGGGCAGGGCAAGACGACCCTCGCCGCGCAGGCCGCGCGGCAGCTGACGGGAGAGCACTTCCCGGACGGCTGCGTCAGCGTGCAACTGCACGGCATGAGCGACACGCCCGTGCCCGCCGCCGAGGCACTCGTCCTGCTGCTGACGGCACTCGGACACCCGCCCGACCGGATCCCGGTGGACCCGGTGGCACGCGAGGCCGTCTACCGGGCCACGCTCAGCGACCGGCGGGTGCTGGTCGTCCTCGACGACGCGGCCGACGAGGCACAGGCCAGGCCGCTGCTGCCGGACGCGGAGGGCGGCTTCGTGCTCGTCACCAGCCGACGGCCGCTGACCGGCCTGGAGGGCGTCCGGCGGATCAGGCTCGGCGCGCTCAGCGGCAGGGAGTCGGTGACGCTGCTGGAACGGATCCTCGGAACCCCGCGCACCGAAGGACAGACGGAAGGGATCAGCCGACTGGCGGAGCTGTGCGGGCATCTGCCGCTGGCCCTGCGGATCGTCGGCAACCGTCTCTCCAGCCGCCCCGCCTGGACCCCCACCCGGCTGGCGGACCAACTCGCCGACGAGGAAGGGCGGCTGGGCACCCTGGTCGCGGGCGACCTGGCGGTACGCGGCGCGCTCGCCCTCTCCTACCGCCAGCTCACGGCTCCCCGCAGGCTGCTGCTCCGCCGCCTCAGCCTGCTCCCCGGCCATGAGACCGGCCCCGACCTCGCCGCCGTGCTCACCGGCGACGACGACCCGGTCGCGGTCCGGGACGCCCTCGACCTCCTCGTCGAGCGGGGCCTGCTGGAGGAGCCCAGGCCGGGCCGCTACGCGTTCCACGATCTCGTACGGCTCTTCGCGCGCGAGCGGCTGCGGGCCGAGGAACCCGCGCCGCCCGTCGAGGCCGCCGCGCTGCGCACGGCGGACTGGCTGCTGCGGTCGGCCTCGGCGGCCGGCCGGTGGTTCGAGGCACCCGGTGCGCCCGAGCCGTGGGCGGGCGCCACCCCTGCCTTCGCCCCCGCGTCCGCGGCGGCGGCGGAGGACTGGCTCAGCACCGAACGCGCCCACTGGGCAGGCGCGTTGCGGCTCATGTTCGAGGCGGAGCGGCACGCGGAGATCGTCCACACGGCGCGCACGCTGTACTGGTTCTCCGACCGCTGGGACACCTGGCCCGAGTGGCGCACCCTGTTCACCTACGGGGTCCGCTCCGCCGCGGCGCTCGGCGACCCGGCGGCCCAGGCCCACCAGCTCAACTGCCTCGCCTGGACGTACTCGGTGGGCGGCGCCCGGTACGAACAGGCCGAAGAGCACGCCCGGCAGGCGCTGGCCCTGGCGACCGAGGCCGGTGACACCGGCCAGCAGGGCTGGGCGTGGACCTACATCGCCGGGGCCTGCATGAGGCTGGACCGGCCCGCGGAGGCGGCCCGGGCCGCCGAGGAGGCCGTACGGCTCTTCGAGGCGACCGGTGACCGGGCCGGGCAGGCGGTCTCCCGCCGGGTGCTGGGCAGCGCCCTGCGGGAATCCGGCCGTGCCGAGGAGGCGTTGGCCGTGCACCGGGGCCTGCTCGGGGCGGACACGGGGGACGTGCCCGGTTTCCAGGAGTTCGCCCAGGCGATCCTGCGCCATCAGATAGCCCGTGACCTGCTGGCCCTCCGGCGCTGGCCCGAGGCGGTGGTCGCCTACCGGGCCGTCATCACCCCGGCCACTCATGGCGGCACCGACCGCTTCAAGGCCCAGGCGCTCAGCGGACTCGCCACCGCCCTGGAGCACTGCGGGGACACGGCCGAGGCCCGGGCCCGACTCGCCGAGGCGCACCGGCTGTTCACCACGGCCGGCGACGCGGCCGCCGCCGAACGGACGGCGGC